>JBCNPG010000373.1:0-3998 GCA_039593445.1 Pedobacter sp. | reverse complement strand
GTTTTTGTAATCTGACAACCAATGTTATCAGTAATCGTTACGGTATAAGTTCCAGCAGCAAGGCCAGTAGCAATATTAGATGTACCTCCACTAGGTGACCACGAATAAGTATAGGGTGCAACGCCACCACTTGGAGAAACAGCGGCCGCACCGGTATTAGTTCCATAACATGCTACATCAACTTTGGAGGTTGGACTTGTGATGCTGCTTACCGATAATGTTGCTGAGTTAGAGTTGGTACTACCGCTAACATTGCTAGCTACGCAACGGTACTGGTAACCATTCATTCCTGCACTCGCCCCAATAATTGTTAGGCTGCTGGTTGTAGCATTACTATAAAAACCGCCATTGGTGATATTGGTAAACCCGCTACCCGTATTGACCTGCCATTGGTAACCTGTAGCACCTGTGGCTGTAATTGGAAATGTCGTATTACCGTTTACACAAATAGACCTATTGGGCGGATTTGAATTAATAACCGGCAAAGAGCTAACGTCCCATTTAAATGCATCTAAAGCAAAATATTCAAAAGAACCTGTAGTTGTAAAGGTCAATTTATCTATGTTTACTGAAGCATTATTTGAGCCTCCATAAGTCGTAAGGTCTATTAATGTATAACCGTTGTTAACACCAACATTGGTATTGAAGCCAGTGCTGGAAGTTGCGGTAAACTGGGTAACTCCATTTAAGCTTCCGGTTATTGTTAATGAACCCGTGTTATAAGACAAATTTGCACGGGATATAAAAACCCAAAAGCTTTTAGCCTGAAATGCTGAGGCACTAGCTATGCTAAAATTGATATTTACCCCTGCGGCTGCAGATCCAGAATTATCGATAAATTTATTATCTGCGACTGTTCCATTCCAGCCAAAACCCGGGCCATCGTACATGTCAAAAAGCCCTCCGGATACGGTAGAAATATTAAATACCTGCCCATTGCTCGTAAAGCTTGTCGCAAAAGCGGAAAAGCTTTCAAAGGTCTCTGTGGTCTGCGCTTTAACCCAATTGGGTGCCATCATGGCTATAAACAGCAACAGACACGAGAAAAATCTTCTAAGGTAAAATTTTTGCATAAAGATTTATTTAGTTAATTATGATGCGGATGAATAGATTTCAGAAAATTGTTCCAAACGAAAATCTAAGCACAGGGGAGCCAAGCCAAAAGGCAAAAAATCCCTTTAGCTTATCGCTTGCTGAATAAGAATTTAAAAGAGAAAAAGTCGGTAGACTCTAAATTATATGTGAAAACATATAATTGCCCATTGGTATGGGACTTTATGAATTTGGTGAGAGCATTCATAATAAGGATGATTAAGGGTTCCCAAATATATACACCCTATTTATTAAAAACAAATTTTTAACTATTGATTAATGTTCAAACATTTTACTATTAAGGTTTACAAAGGCAAAAACCACGATCATACAACTTCTGGTACTGCCTTTTTTCATTCCAGTGGCTAGACTTAGTATCGATTTCAGCCAAAACAAAAAAGCTAAAGCTTTGCCTAACAACTACTTGCTTGTTCATTTTTCGTCACAATTGATTTCATAGCTCCGCTGCTTTATATTTGGATAAAGATCAACCCTAACTTGAAACCGCTCCTCAATAAAATTGTCAGATTCTTAACTGGCGTAATTGGCCAAGAATACCAATACACCTTAGAATGTCGCATTTTTAATGCCGTAAGCATTTTGGCAGCCATAACTGCCTCTGTCAATGCGAGCGTTAACTTTGCCTTGGGCTTGGCATTCTACGGGTTCATCATGCTCCCGTTAATTGCCCTGCTGATTTTTGGCTATTACCTCTCCCGTTTCAAAAACAAACTCAGCATCGCCATTGGCCTTTTTGCCGTTGCCTTTAATTTCTTGTGCGGCATTACCTATTTTGTAAGCGAAGCCTCGGGCGGCGTAAATCTTTTTACCTTTATTCTCATCGCTTTCATCCTAACCATTGTAAGCGACCATAAGCAGTTTTGGATATGGATTCCCTTTACGATCTTAGTCATCGTCAGCCTTTTTTTTGTCGAATACCAATATCCCAACCTCATCAAAACCTTATATGATACTCGCCAAGCCAGGCTTTTAGATCATGTGCAAACTGTTTTTGAGGTTATCCTGATGGTCATCATCATTACGGTTTTTGTTAAAAAAAGCTATTACAAAGAGAAATGGCTTGCCGAACAGCGCTTTACTTCGCTCGAAGAAATCAACGAAACCAAAAACAAGCTGTTTTCTATTGTAGCCCACGACTTAAAGGCACCACTTTCTTCCATAGAAAATTACCTTTCGATACTCAATCATGTAGAAATGGATACCGAGGAAAAAGCAGCCATCGAGAAATCCTTGCTGTTATCGACCAAGCTGACATCAGAAATGCTGCAGAACATTCTTTCATGGTCTAAAGACCAGATGGGAGGCACTTCGGTTAACCTCAAACCCGTTTCTATACACGATGCCCTTCACAAAACCATACAACTTAAAGAAACCTTGGCCCGCGAGAAGCACATCACGCTTACCTATGTGCCACAACCCAGTTTGGTTGCCTTGGCCGATGTCGATCTTTTGCAATTGATTATCAGAAATCTGCTCAACAACGCCATCAAGTTTTGCCACCATGGGGGTAACATCCTGCTAGAAACCACCGATCAGGACAACCATTGCCTTATTAGGATCAGCGATGATGGAATTGGAATCGAAGAAGAGGAAAAATCGCAAATCTTTTCGCTAAAGCATAAAGGCACCTATGGCACCAACAAAGAAAAGGGAGTTGGTTTAGGCCTCACCCTAGCCAAAACTTATACCGAACTGCAGCAGGGTAAGATCTGGTTTGAAAGCGAAATTGGCAAGGGTACCACCTTTTATGTTAGCCTGCCCAAACCTAAAGCCTGATCATGCAGCATAGCGCAAATGCGCTATGCTTTAATTGAAACTGCCATCGCCTCTTCTCATGATCGGTCGGCCGTTACGTCCTTTCGCTCCCGTCCATTTTTGAAGCCTAATGCTTGCCCTTACCATAAAATACCTGCTCAAGGCATTGGTTTTGGTATCTGTATAACTACCATCGTCGGCAATGGTACGGTTTATAAAATTGTTCTGGTTCAATAAATCGAAGGCCTGCACGGTTACGGTTGCCCTGCGTTTCCAAAACTCTTTTTGAAGGTAGCTATTGATGACCAAGGGATTGTTGGTAATGTTGGCATTGATGCCACTTACAAAGCTCTTGCTGGCACTATAGCCCAGGATCAAGCTGCCCCACATGATAAAACGGCCATCGATATTCAAAGAAAGCGTATTGGTGCGGCTATCCCTGAAAGTAGGCAGCGAATTGCTCGATTTGGTAATGCTATAAGCCACAAAAGGATTTACTTCCAGCCATTCGTTCGGATTGATCCTCGCTCCCGCACGCTCGTTCATGATCCAGGTAGAAGTTGTGTTTTTGTTAAAATTACTCATCGAAACGGTATGGTTGTTAGCAACGTTGCCACTAAAAGACAAATTGTATTTCCGGTCGTTCAATTGCTTGCTAACTGAATAATTTCCGTTGATCCTGTACACCCCACCGGTATTCAGGAAATGGGTTTCGCTTTTCCAGATGCTATCTGCGCCCTTTACATCAACGGTGTTCCTGATTACCGCATCATCTACAAAAGTAGCATTCATGTTAAACGAATAGTTCAGCTTTGAGTTGGCAATGTAGTTGTTATAGCTGGCATTGATAGAGTGGTTAAAAGTAACCCTCAGGTTAGGGTTACCCACTACTGGGTTTTGTGGGTTAGAAACATCCCTTACCGGTTGGATCTGATCAAACGTAGGTTCGCTTGCATTGCCCGAGTAATTGATTTGCATGCTATGTTGCCTCGACCATAAATACTGGAACCTGGCAATAGGAATAACGTTGAAACTGGTTCTGTGCGTACTTGTGCCGAGGCTTACCTTGGTACCGCTCAAAACTGCCGGAACCGCTGTAACCCCCAATGAGAACCTGGTCTTCGAATCGC
>JBCNPG010000372.1:0-4011 GCA_039593445.1 Pedobacter sp. | reverse complement strand
CAGTTAGCGAACCATTTAGCACGGGAACCCTAATACCCGCTCCGCCTAGCTTGCCGTACAAATGCGGAAAAATATGCGTAATCGCTTTTGCAGCACCTGTTGTGGTGGGAATGATAGATGAAGAAGCCGCTCTTGCCCTGCGCAGGTCGTTATGGGGCGCATCATGCAGGTTCTGGTCGCCTGTCATGGAATGCACCGTGGTAATGTAGCCATCTTCTATGCCCCAGTTATCGTCGAGCACCTTTACCATGGGTGCCACATTGTTGGTGGTACAAGAGGCATTGGAAAGGATAGGCGCACCGAGGTCAACCTGCTCATCGTTAACCCCCATCACCACCATCGGAATGCTGGCATCACTGGCCGGAGCCGAAATAAGCACTTGTTTGGCCCCCGCCTGCAGATGCAGGGAAGCGTTGGCCCTACTGGTAAATTTGCCTGTTGATTCGATAACCAAATCAATCCCTAACGATGCCCAAGGCAATTGGCCTGGGTTCGCCAGGGCAAAAACCTTTATTTTTTGGCCATTGATAATCAAACCTTCCTCATCATGGGCCACCTCACCCTTAAAAACCCCATGTACAGAGTCGTATTTAAAGAGATGGGCCAAGGTGGAAGGCGAACCAAGATCGTTGATGGCTTCAATTTCCAGCTGGCGTTCCAATGCCGTACGCAAAAAGGTACGTCCAATCCTGCCAAAACCGTTAATAGCAATTTTCATGAGAATACAATTTATCCTTTGGTTGCGAACCACCGCAATATACCTGCAAACAGCAGACTCAGCGGATGGTCTTACAGCGCAAAACTACCTATATTCTTTGAAACGGATTGTCTTTTATGTGTTTTTAATTGCCCTTTTTAACGTTTCGGAGACACAAAGGTATCTTTAAAAATCACGTCGGTCAGTTTATAGTTGCTATCGGCCTTTTTGCCAATGGCATAAGTTACAATTGTATTCATCACCACACAGATGGTGATAAGGATGCTGATAAGTACAAAATTGCCGAAACGCTGCATAGCCACGGCAAAAAAGACCATGGCGACACTAAAAGAACCCAAAGTCCATACAATTTGGCTGGCGCTAAAGCCCAAGCGTTGCAGGCGGTGGTGGACATGGTTTCGGTCGCCCTTGAATGGAGATTGCCTGTGCAACATCCTGATGAAGAAAATACGCAGCGAATCGAAAATGGGAACCAGCAATACCGCAACGGCAATGGCAGGTGCCGAATAAAAATAAAGCTTTGGAGAACTTCCAATTTTATTGAGTTCTATAAATTTAATGGCTAGCGCCACCGAAACCAAGCCTACGATCAATGCTCCGGTATCGCCCATAAAGATTTTCGCCGGCGAGTAGTTGAACACCAAAAAACCGCAGATGGCGCCCATCATGGCAAAGGCAATAAACGCATAAGGCAGGGCATTGGCTACGGCGAAGAAAATACCAAAACTCAGGGTGGCCAACACGCCAAGCGTTCCCGCCAGCCCATCTACCCCATCGATAAGATTGAAGGCATTGTTTACAAAGATGATGACCACGATAGAAAACAAACTTCCCCAGAATACATTGACCTCCCATACCAAAAATACGCCGTACAAACTGGTCAGCCTAAACTCGCCCAGTACTACTAAAATAACAGCCACTACAAGCTGCAACAAGAATTTAACCTTGGCACTCACCCCATACAGATCGTCTTTTAAGCCCAAGGCAAAAAGCACAATGCTCGACGTAAGCAAAAAATTGGCTTGCTTGTAGTTGACCATGGCGGCAAAAAGCAGGGTGGTAATGGCAAAGCTGCAAAAGATGGCTACCCCACCCAGCCTCGAAATGTGAAGCTTATGCGATTTCCGATGGCTATCAGAACGATCAAACAGGCGATATTTGATCGCAGTAAATATAATAGAGGGAATACCAGCAATAGAAAGTGCAAACGACAAGCCGACAACGGCAATATAATACATGATATGTGTTTGCAGAATCGCAGTCATAATTTAGGAGCAAGTTAACTTTTGTAAATAAAATATAAAAATATTAATTCATAGTTAAATACGACTAAATCAAAGAAACTGGGAGATTTTTCGAAGCTTCTTCAAGACTAATGTAAGCAATGAAAACGGAATTTTATTAGCTCTAAGCGCCCGATAATCGTTAACCAAGGCATGATAGCGGTGGCCCATAGAGGCATTGCTCATTCCCCCTGCCCTCATATTCACCATTAATTCGTCTAAAAAAACAGCTTTTACGCCGTGCCTGTACAAAAACCGCAGCATCAATTCATAATCGGCCGCCGTACCAAAGTCCAGGGAGTAGCCACCATAGCGTTCAAATAATTCGCGCTTCAAATAAAGCGTGGGATGGGCAGGCATCCAGCCCAGCTGGATATCTCTTTTGGCGAAGGGCTTCGACCTCCATTTCCTGATGAGCTTTCGGGTTTCGGGATGGACATAATTGAGGTTGCCATATGCGCCATCGGCACCGGAGGCGCTCAAACAGCTAACCATTTTCGAAATTACCCTACTATCGGCCAGCATATCGTCTGCATTCAGGATGCCAACGACGGATCCGCTTGCCAGGGCAATGCCTTTATTCAAGGCATCGTACATACCTTTGTCTTTTTCTGAAACCAAGTGCGCTATGCGATCCTTATAACGGTCAACAATGGCCAAGGTCTTATCTGTAGACCCTCCATCTATCACGATGTATTCGATGTTTTCATAATCCTGCATCATTACAGAAGACAGGCAATCGTCGATATATTTCTCGCCGTTATATACTACCGTGATGATGGAAACCCTCATAAATGCGCCTGAATTTAGAAATATGCGTAAAGATAAATTAATGCTTCATAATTACCGCATATCGCCAAAACATCAAGACTTAGCTCCGGGCGGCAATCCTGTCGGCATGTAATGCCTAACCTCAACATCAGAATATATTTACCGGAAACAAAATACAGGAGGTATTCAAATCGTCTTGGACGGCCAAGCAGATTTGCACTTAACCCGTAGCGGACGGAATAATTCTTCTTCTTAAAAAGAATACTCCTACGCCTCCTGCCACGACCAGCATCAAGCCTGTGTAATCATCGATGGGGCAATTATTCACGGTTGAATACGTAACCACATAACCCCAAACCGCATCGTCAATCCGGCAAAGCGAGCTACTTACACTTACACAGTAAACTGCGGAACTTAGTACCCTAGGCATGTAAGCGTAATTGGGATAACCCATGTCATTTCCGTCGCGCGTTTGATAGATGTAGCCGGAAGATTGATAGATACAGCCTGTGGCTGAATAGGCTTTACCAGCCATTAACAAGAGTAGGGCAAAAACGACTATTTTGAGAGAATTGGGCATGATTGAGCGTTGTATTACGTTCAACCCATCCAAGAAATATGCCCATAGGGCATTTATTCGCTATAAAATGCAAAAAGCCACACCAAGATCAGTTCAACCAGCCGCTACATCCATAGCTGGTTACTGAACAAGCCATTCTTAAAAACATTGCAGTGAAATATTTTCCCCATAAATACACAAATCGTAGATTTTTATACCCGCCAACACAAAAACAACCGCACTTAAAAGAAAATAATATTCTTTATAGTTAAAATATTTAATCAGATATCACAAAGACACCCACCGAACACTTCCACCCATCAAGCCCCATCACATCACGCAGAAACCACGGTCAAAACTTATAAGAACAAAAATTAACTTTTTGCTAAAAAAATTAATCACACTCTCAAATTGGTTATCGCTTCCTTGAGTAAAAAACAAATAATAGCGAAAATATGGGAAAAATATTACACATTAACGCCCCAAAATTCCCCAACAAACAAACCAACCTAAACAACCATCACTCTATGCTTAAAAAAAAAGAATGAACATAGCCCAGTTATAAAGATCATAGCCCAAATATCATCGTCTACCGGGCAATTATTGTAGTTTGTAAAGCTATAAAGCCTGTTGCTCGAACTGCAGTTCCCATTGATGCAGCACCTCGTATAAAGGTTAGT
>JBCNPG010000371.1:0-4028 GCA_039593445.1 Pedobacter sp. | reverse complement strand
ATAACGAGATCAGGGGCGCCGATGCAGCCTTTGTCATCGAGCTTGGTTTGATCACAAACAATGCAGATATCGGGTTGCAAAACCGTATAAATAGCCTCGTTGGCTTTGCTCTCTTGGGGAAAGCGGACATCGAAAGGAGCCGCATATACTTTACAGGGCTGATTTTTCAAAAAATTGGCGATGGGAAGAAACAGGTTTCCGGAAATTTCCTGATGCAGGCGCGAAGGCGCAGGGCTCATCTTAAAGACTTTGCCCTTAATCAATTCTACGCGATCGTCAAAAAGCCAATTGAGGTAATGGGCATAGCTATAGGTTAGCGTCAGGTCGATATCATTGAACTGCCATACCTTTTGGGTATCATCTGGGATTTTATATTTAACATGCTCCTTCACTAATCAAATTTACTAAAATTAATAGCAAATTCAAAATTTCATCCTCTGAATTCTCACTGCATTTAAAATCGCCAGAAATGCGACGCCAACATCGGCAAAAACAGCCTCCCACATGGTGGCAAGGCCACCGGCACCCAAAACAAGCACCACGGCTTTCACTACAAAAGCCAATCCGATGTTCTGGTAAACCACCCGCTTGGTGGCTTTGCCAATTTTAATAGCCGTAACGATCCTGCTCGGCTGGTCGTTTTGGATCACCACATCGGCCGTTTCAATGGCGGCATCGCTACCCATGGCGCCCATAGCCATACCTACATCGCTGAGGGCCAGCACGGGCGCATCGTTTATGCCATCGCCTACAAACGCCACCTGGTTTGCTGGATTTTTTTTGATTTCTTCCAGCCTGCTTACCTTATCTTCTGGCAACAAATCGCCATAAGCCACATCAATGCCCAATTCTTTGGCCAGTTTTTGTGTAATAGCGGTTTTATCGCCACTTAACATCACCACTTGTTTAATGCCATTGGCATGCAATTCGTCCACGGCCTGCTTAGCATCAGCCTTAACCTCGTCGGCAATAATGGCATAACCTGCATATTTGCCGTCAACGGCCAACAGCACAATGGTTTCTACCTGCTCGTTTATCAAATCGGGGTACTCGATATTCAACTTTTTAAGCAACTTGGCATTGCCCGCGCCCACTTGTTGCTGGTCGATGATTGCTGTTAATCCATGGCCGGCTATTTCTTTCACCTCGGCAACCTCAAGCAATTGCTTATCACCATAATGATTGACAATGGCTTTGGCGATGGGATGTGTAGACTTCGATTCTAAGGAGGCCAACAGCGCCATAAACCTGGCTTCGTCGATTTCTGCTTTAACTTCCTTTACCTTGAACACGCCTTGGGTTAAGGTCCCGGTTTTGTCCATCACCACTACATTAAGCTGGGTAATCACATCGAGAAAGTTGGACCCCTTAAACAAGATGCCGTTTGCAGAAGCCGCACCGATGCCCCCAAAATAGCCCAACGGAATAGAAATAACCAGGGCACATGGACAAGAAATCACCAAAAACACCAACGCGCGGTACAACCAGGTCTGAAAGTCGTAATTGGCTACGATAAAATAAGGCAGGGCTACCAATGCTACTGCCAGAAAGAATACGATAGGCGTGTAGACCCGGGCAAACTTGCGGATGAACAGCTCTGTTTTGGCTTTACGCGAAGTGGCATTCTGCACCAATTCCAAAATACGCGACAAGGCGCTGTCGGCAAACTTCTTGCTTACCTTCAGCGTAACCACCTGATCGAGATTGAGCATACCTGCCAACACCGTTTCGCCCTTGCGAATGGTTCTTGGCGTGCTTTCGCCGGTCAGGGCCGCCGTGTTGAAACTGGCACTATCGCTTAAAAGTTCTCCATCCAACGGGGCTTTCTCGCCTACTTTCAACTGGATGGTTTCGCCAATGGATACGGTATCGGGCTTTACGGTTTCGAATTTACCGTTGCGTTGCACGCTGGCCACATCCGGCCTTACATCGAGTAATGCCTTAATGTTTCGTTTGGCCTTAGCTACCGCAGCGCCCTGAAACAGCTCGCCAATGGTATAGAATAGCATTACAGCTACAGCCTCGGGATATTCGCCCAAGGCCAGGGCGCCAATCGTTGCCAGCGACATCAATAAAAATTCGGTAAAAATATCGCCTTTGGCTATGGTTAGGACCGCCTCTTTAACCACCGAATAGGCAACTATGACATAGGCCAACAGGTACCAGCCTGTACGCAGATAACCCGTAAAAAAGTCAAGCTTAAAATGATCAAAGGCTATGGCACTCAATAGCAGCACCAAGCTCAAAATAGCCGGCAAATAAGTTTTGATAGACGAAGCATCGCCATGGTCATGGTCATGCCCATCGTCATGGCTGTGTGCATCATGGTTGCAGCAACCGTCTGTATGTGGAGGATGTTCGTGTTTTTCCATTTCTAATTTAGAATTATTCAAAATTACAATTTATATCACTATAAAGAGCCTTTTCAACGGTCGATTTTTAGGACCATACAATAAAAGATGTTAAAATATGTTAAATAAATAGATAAAGCTAAAAGAAATGAAATCGTTCAGATTAACCCTATTTAATATTGACATTTTCCGCAAGATTGGCTTAAGCAAAATCTATTACTGGTTCAACAAGTAATATTTCTATTATCATGCCTTAGTTTATCGGGTAATTCTTAATTTTCATCTTTAATTATCCATAAAGTATGAAAATTCAATTGAAAAGCTATTTTGCGTTGGCGGGTATCTTGGCAGGCAGTTTTGTGGCTTCGGCACAAAAGGCTCCTAAAAAGTACATCGACCCTGCAAATATGGATCTGAGCGTGAAGCCGGGCGACGATTTTTATCAGTATGCCAGCGGAACGTGGATCAAAAACAATCCTGTACCAGCCAAAGAAACACGTTGGGGCTCTTTTAACGAACTCCGCGAATTCAATGCCCAAGCCGTGAGAAGCTTGGTAGAAACCGCAGCAGCAGACAAGAATGCGCCTGCCGGTTCGGTAACCAAACGCGTTGGCGATTTCTATGCCGCCGCCATGGATAGCGTAACCATCGAAAAACTGGGCTATACCCCTATCAAAGCCGATCTTGAAAAAATAAAACAGGTAAAAGACGTTCAGGGGCTTCTAGACCAGATTGCCTATATGCGCACTTCTGGTGTTGGTGGGGGTCTATTTGGTTTTGGCGTAGGCCAGGACCGAAAAAACGTGACCAAATATTTGGTTAATATTTCGCAGGGAGGCACTACTTTGAGCGATCGCGACTATTACCTGAAAGACGATCCGCAAAGTCAAAAGATCAGGGCGGCCTACCATACCTATATGGTTAAATTGTTCAGCCTAATTGGTTACCCTGAAGCTGTAGCGACACAAAAAGCAGAAACGGTGTTCAAACTGGAAAAGGCATTGGCCGAAATCCAGATGAGCCGTATCGAAATGCGTGACCAATACAAAACCTACAATAAATTGACGGTTGCCGAATTCAACAAGATTACTCCAAACATCAATTGGACAACCTTGATGCCTAAATTTAAGGTTAATGGCCAAGATACAGTATTGATCAACTCGCCTTCTTTCTTTAAAAACCTGGATGGCATGCTAACCTCTGTTCCTTTGGCCGATTGGAAAACCTACTTGGAATGGAATGTACTCAAAGGTGCCGCTAACAACTTGAGCTCGCCTTTTGTAAAAGCCAGTTTTGCCTTTACCCAAGCGCAAACCGGACAAAAAGTGCAAACGCCACGCTGGCAACGCATGTCGGCCTTAACCGATGGCACCATAGGCGAACTTTTGGGCCAATTGTATGTGGCTAAGTATTTCAAGCCTGACGCCAAAGTGCGCATGGACCAGATGATCGTAAACCTGCGCAAAGCTTTCGAAATCAGGATAAACAACTTGGATTGGATGAGCGATGCCACCAAGAAAAAAGCATTGGAAAAACTGCATGCCTTTACACCCAAAGTAGGTTATACCACTAAATGGCAAACCTATGATGGCTTGGTGATTAACAGAAACACCTACTTCCAAAACCTGCGCAATGCCGGTGCATGGGGCTACAATGAAATGGTAAACCGTTTGGGCA
>JBCNPG010000370.1:0-3270 GCA_039593445.1 Pedobacter sp. | reverse complement strand
CGGTAAAGCTTACCCAACGCACATCGGTTTTGTTGCCGCTTTCCTGCGGGCGGGCGTAAGGGAAATACTGCTCATCAAGGGTTTGTTTGTAGGTACCGATCAGCGAAGCGGTTTTTCTGTCCCAATAGTTTTCTCCAGGGCCGCGACCATACCATTCGATAGTACTGTAAGCCTTGTTCAGTTGCAAATCGTTGCCGATACGCATCATGGTTCTGTATTTTCCTTTAACTGCATCGAACTTGTTTTTAACCAAAATACTGCCGTCGGCCAATACTTCAAAAACCTGCGTGGTCACGGCATCGCCATTTAACAAGCTTGATTGAATGGTTAAAACAAATTTATCGGCTCCAGCATTTACCGTTGCTTTTTTCTGTGCAGCATCAGTGTTTTCGTACACATTGCGCCACATGCGCAACGACCTGTTTAGGCCAGCGCCGATGTCGTTATCGGTTGGGGCGCGGTAAAATCCTGGTTGCGGACCTTGTACCAACAGTTCTCTACCTTTGGAAACATAGCTGCTCAAAGTACCTTTTTTCAGGTCGAAGGTAAGCGTAAAATCGCTGCCTTTAACGATGGCCTGATCGGCAGTTTGTTCTACTTTAAGTGCTTTTTTCACTTCGGCATAAGTAGCCGTTTTTGGCGCACCTGCCCAGGCAAACTGATCGGTTGCTATTTCGTAGCCTTTTTCTAAGAATGGTTCCTCGGTTTTTAAGCGATAGCGTACGGTGAGGAAATATTCCTTGCCTGTTTTGGCTTTAGCTTTAATAGGTAAGGTAAAGGTTGTAGATTGACGCGGACCGATATTGAGTGTTGGCAAAGTGCCGGTTTCAATGAGCTTGCCATCTTCCAGCAGCTGCCAGTCCAGTTGCATATTGGCTATGTCGCGAAAGAAGTAGCTGTTATTTACACTGATCTGGTTGTTGCCCAAATAGCTGGTCTTGATAAACTGATAAACCTTTTTGGCTTCGATGGCCATTGGAGTCAAGCCACGGTAAGCGGTTACCACGCCTTTTACACAGAAGTTGTTGTCGCTAAAATCTTCGTTAACCGGGCCCTGCAGCGGGAAATCTCCACCATAGGCCAAAATACGCTTGCCGTTTTTAACGGTATCAATGCCCTGGTCTATCCATTCCCAAATAAAACCGCCCTGTAGTTTCGGATGGCTTTCGATGGCATCCCAGTATTCTTTAAAATTACCCAAGCTGTTGCCCATGATGTGCGCATATTCGCTCATGATCATCGGACGTTCGCTTTTGCCGTTCGAATACCTCACCAGCCAGTTCGGATCAGGGTATTGAGGCACGATCATATCGGTATTGAAGTCGTTTTCGGCACGCTCGTATTGTACCGGCCTGCCGTCTTTTTGTTTGAGCCATTCGTAGGCTTCGTAAAAGTTAACGCCATTGCCTGCTTCATTGCCCAACGACCAGGTAATTACCGATGCGTGGTTCTTGTCGCGCTCGTACATCCTGGTAATACGCTCCAAATGCGGGACGCGCCATTTTTTATCGTTGGCAAAAGTGGTTTCCAGACTATAGTAACGGCCATGCGATTCGATGTTGGCTTCGTCAATTACGTATAAACCATACTCGTCGCAAAGTTCCATCCAATAAGGATCTGGCGGATAGTGCGAATGGCGTACGGCATTGACGTTCAGTTTCTTCATCATTTCCATGTCCTTGCGCATATCGTCGTGGCTAAGCGTATGGCCCTGGGTGGCGTTGTGTTCATGCCGGTTTACGCCTTTCAGGAAAATACGCTTGCCATTCACCAGCAAATCGCTGCCTTTGATCTCTACCGAACGGAAGCCTACGCGTTGCGGAATTACTTCGAGCACCTCGCCGCTTTTGTCTTTTAGCGTAATAAATAAGGTATAGAGGTAAGGGATTTCGGCCGACCAGGTTTTGATGTTGCTGATCTGGGTTTTAAAAGCCACATTGCTCTTGTAATTGCCCAAAACGGCTTTGGCGCCCGTGGCATCTTTCCAAACGGTATTGCCTTTGGCATCCTGCAAATCGAGGGCTACATAAAAGCTATCGGGTCTGCTGTGGTTGGTGCGCTGGTCTATTTTGTAATTTTCTACGGTCAGGTTTACATCTAATAGGCCGTTGGTATAGGTTGGATCAAGGTTTCCGATGACCTTAAAATCGCGTACATCTATTTTGGGGGTCGAATAGAGGTAAACATCGCGCTCGATACCCGAAATACGCCACATATCCTGACATTCGAGGTAGCTGCCATCGCTCCAACGGTAAACTTGCAAGGCGATGGTATTTTCGCCCGGTTTAACGTAGTTGGTGATGTCAAATTCGGCGGCCAGCTTGCTGTCTTCGCTGTAGCCTACTTTTTTGCCGTTTACCCAAATAAAGAAAGCCGATTTTACGGCGCCCAAACTGATAAATACCTGTCTGTTTTTCCAATTTTCGGGAATATTGATTTTTCTGCGGTACGAACCCACCGGATTGTTGTCTTCAGGGATATCGAAGGGAGGATTCATCCTGTTGCCGGTTAGCTTGCGACCTGCAAACTCGTAGGGCTGGTTCACATAGATAGGTAAACCGTAACCATTTACTTCCCAGTTGGCAGGCACTTTAAAATTGTCCCACTTCGAGTCGTTGAAATCGGGTTTGTAGAAATCCATGGGACGCTTGCGCGGATCTTGTACCCAATTGAATTTCCATATACCGTTTAAGGAAATAAAATAAGCTGATTTTTCTTTGTTTCTTTTGCTCGCCAGGTCCCTGTTTTCGTAGGCAAATGCCGAAGCGCGCATAGGCATGCGGTTAAGCGATACCACCTCGGGGCTCTGCAGTTCCGAAGGCAGTTCCTGGGCCTTGGATAGCCGTACAAAAAATAGCAATAAACAAAAGATAAGGAGATTTTTTTTCATAAATTTTGATGGTATATTAGGTTATTTGTGTTGTTCTGGATTGAGTGGCATGGCCGGTGGCCGAACACAGTTGGGCAAGCCCCGAGAGCCCGATTGTTTTTCATGATGTAGGTTTTTGATAGCTAGAGGGGTCAAGTTCATCATTCTTCAATAAATACACAACCGTTCAGTTTATTTCGTAATTTAAGGCTAAACAAGCACTCCACATGTCAAAACCTCAACGCACACGTTTGTTTTGTGCAATTATGGCCCTAATTTTTGGGGCATTAAACACAGGCGCTCAAACCATGAGCAAGGATTTTAGGGAAATCCATCAAAAATTTTACGGGAAATGGCCAAAGACCATTACGTTTACGCAAAAAACCGGCTTTTATAGGGCC
>JBCNPG010000037.1:0-11584 GCA_039593445.1 Pedobacter sp. | reverse complement strand
ATTCTGACGAATGAAGCATAAACTCCACGTACTCACTTCCCTGAGACAGGCATTGCTCTGCAACCTGAATCATCTGATTTTCACAGTACGGTCACGAAGGGCTTCCATGAATTCGTTGTCTTGCAAACGACGATATTCAGGTTCATTCGTATGTCCGATGATCACTTCATCGATATGAGTCTGTGCGAATTTTTTAGGTTTAACTCTGTGCTTTTGAGACGCACCCAAAAGATCATACAGGAAGGCGACATCAAGTTTAAGAACCTCGACCTGATGGAGGCCTACTGGCAAAAAAACGAAGGCGTACTGATTTGTACCGCACACTATGGCAATTGGGAGTGGGCTGGCTTGAGCCTGGGCCTAACAGGCAGTGCCCAAAACTATATCATTTATAAACCCTTAAACAATGCTACTTTCGAAGATTGGTTTTATAAGGTAAGAACCAAGTTTGGCAATAAGGCCATCGCTATGCGCCAAACCCTAAGAGCCGTGCAAGCCAGCAAGGGTGAAGCCAGCGTATTCTGTTTTGCCAACGACCAGGCGCCTTCTAAAGACGAATCGCATTACTGGACTACCTTTCTTAACCAGGAGAGCTCGGTGCAGCTGGGAATTGAAAAAATAGCCAAAAAAACCAATCGCCCAGTGTTTTACCTCAAAACCAGGGTCATTAAAAGAGGCTATTACGAAATGGATTGTGTGCCGATCTGTTTAGAACCAGCCAATACCGCCGAATACGAAATCACGGAGCTGCACATCAGGTTTTTAGAAAAAATGATTATCGAAGAACCCGCCTATTGGCTTTGGAGCCACCGCCGGTGGAAATATAAGAAGGGTTAACTTATCATTACAGTCTAGGCGCTAGTCTTACAATCGCGCGACAGGGTAGTGCTCGCATTCATCTTCCATTGTTCTTATAGTCTCTAGCTGCCCCAGCTTTTTGGGCATGGTAATTGCACAAGCTTCTAAAACGATTTTATATGCATCATATTGTGTAACTTAATTGCAATGATGCTTGAAATCTGTTTTAGCTAAACACTCACCTAGACTATTAACTTTCTATGCTCGCAAAGGCCTTATCCTATTTGGGAATATTCCTGTTAACCCTATTGTCTTTGTTGCCGTTATCTATACTTTATATTATTGCGTGGATATTTTATTTTTTCGTTTACCATGTTTTTGGCTACCGTAAAAAGATAGTCAGGACCAATTTGCGCAACGTTTTTCCTGAAAAGAGCGAGGCCGAATTGTTGGGTATCGAGAAAAAGTATTACGCCTACCTAACGGCCCTGATCGTAGAAATCATCAAGATGAGGTCTATTTCGAAAGCCGAGTTGCAGCGCAGGTTCCGTTTTAAGAACATCGAGGTGTTGGAGGCATATTTCAAAAAGGGGCAAAGCGTACTGATCTGTTCGGCGCATTATGGCAATTGGGAGTGGGGTACCCTGTCGTTTGGCTTAGCCATTTCGGCACAGAACTATCCTATTTATAAGCCTTTAAAAGATGTGGTTTTTGATCGATGGATACGCAAGGTGCGCAGCAGGTTTGGCAACAAGCTCATTGCCATGAACCAAACCCTAAGGGCATTGCATGCGCATCAAAAAGAGGCTAATGTATTCTGTTTTGGCAACGACCAATCGCCCTCTAAAGACGAGCTCAATTACTGGACTACCTTTTTGGGCCAGCCGAGCGCTGTACAGCTGGGCATTGAGAAGATTGCCAAAAGAACCAATCGTCCGGTATTCTATCTCAAAACTACTGTGCTTAAAAAAGGATATTACGAAGTTGAGTGTGTCCCACTTTGTTTAGATCCGGCTGCGGCGTCCGAATTCGAAATCACCGAGTTGCATGTTCGCCTCCTCGAGAAAATCATTCTTGAAGAACCTGCCTACTGGTTGTGGAGCCACAGGCGCTGGAAGCATCAAAAACCGGCACACATAGCGCTCAAGGATAACCTTTGAACCCCCTCAATCTATAGACCAACAAATACCTGCACAGCAACTTGTTCCTGTACAAAGGGATTAGGGTGGGAGCATCGGCTTTGGCAAATAGGCTTTGGTTAAGTTTGAGGCTGTTTTGGTCGAAAAGGTTAGAAGGAACCACATAATAGGCCGAATTGCCTTTGACCAGCTGTTGTTTACGGTCATTGTAAAACTGGTATTGATGCAGGTCGAATATATTGCCTATAGCCCAAGTATGTTGTTGGGTTTGCGAGCAGATGTAATAATCGATATGTGCTGCCGGAAACCATTTATTGACGATGATTGGTGCATCTGCTGGCATGTTTTGCAGTGCCGTGTCTCGTTGATAAAGCGAATCGAATTTTGCTCCGGCTTCTTTCCATCCATACAAATCAAGAGTAATATCGCCTTTGCCGTATTGTAGGGCATCTATCGTCGGGTTAATGGTGCCGGGGTAGCAATTGATCAATAAGGTGCCTGTAATTAGTATTGCCAAGAAGAAAGCCAGGGCTCCCATTATTGCTTTAGGCATGCGGGCAACATGTATTTTGGCCAAATTAATGGAGGCTATCAAAAGGAGCACACTGTAGGCTGGCCCCGACCAATGTGGTAGGGTTTCCCTGAATAAAGCCAGGAACAGCAGGCTGAAAATCAAGGGCAGACCTACGCAAAGCAGAAGCATTACTTCTTGCCTGGCTATTGAAAAGCGACGTTTATAAAATCCCCAAACACTTAGCCATACCAAAAAAAAGACAATAGGGTTATTGTAAAACAGCGCTCCAACTATTTCTCTGGCGAAGGTGAGGTAATTCAATTGGGCATGTGCCAAGCTTACCCTGCCACCATGGTAGGTGTATGTAATGAAGTGGTGTTGCAGGTTCCAGATCAAGATGGGAGAAATCACAATAAGGCTAATCAGTCCTGCCAGGTAAAGCCATTTGTCCCTCAGCCATTTTCGGTTTACGAACAATGCAAACAGTCCTACAGCAACCCATAAAAAAAGGCCATGTACTTTACATAAGGTACAGATACCTGCAATAAGTCCAAACCAGCACCATAGTTTAGCTGTGGGCAAATTGGCCTGGATAGCTTTGTTGATCTTGAGCAATAGTAAAACCCCTGCCAGCCAAAAGGGCATCTGCGGACTATCTGGCAAGATGAAAGTACCGGCAATCAGGCTGCTGTAAAACGAAGCGCTATATAACAGCGCGGCATACCAGCCAGAGCGTTCGTTGTGAAGCATTTTGCCGAGCCTAAAAATGAGCAAGGTGCTAATTGCCGAAGCCAAAATAGCGCCCAGTCTTATAAAAACCTCGTGTTGCAACAAATTGCCGAATGTGCTTAGCCAAATGGAGAGGGCTACCATTGGCGGATGGTCAAAGTAATTCCATTGCAGGTGCTGGGCATAGGTCCAGTAATAAACCTCGTCATTACCCAAGGCTAGAGAGGAGGCAACCAGCAGGCGCAAGATCGTAAGCATGCCTACCAGGATCCATAATTTGTTGGTGTAGCGTTTCAATGAGGCTTAAAGGTAATGGTGGCGTTGGCCACGAAATTCCAGACAAACACTATAGCTATGGCCATAAATTTGGCTAGGTAAAAAGGGATCTGGAGTTGTTGCAGGCCTAAGATACAAAGGCTATTTAAGCCAAGGCCAATCAGTGCAATAAGCGCAAACCTGGCGAATTGCTGAGCATGGTTCTTATCCCTGTTCTTAAAGGTCCAGCTTTTATTGAGCAAATAATTGTTGATAACCGCTAGGGCAAAACCAATGGCGTTGGCTAGGTATTGGTTAATTTGCAAATGGTCTTTTAAAAGATAAGTAACGGCAAAATCTATAACGAGGCCGCAAAATCCTACTACACCGAACTTGAAAAACTGCTGGATCTTTGGGTTGGCTGTAATGCTGGTTAATCGGGTTAAGTCCATAAGGTGGCGGGTTTGGCAACGGCTTTTTTCTTGAAGAGGCCAAAGGCTTTTTGATCAATCACTACGTAATAGCCCATGAGGCCAGAGAGCGTGCCAATGGCAGCGCCAGCCATAACATCAAACAAAAAATGCTGTGCAAGGTAAATTCTCGAATAACCAATCAGTGTGGCAAATAAAAAACAGGGTACAGCCACCCGCATTTTTTTAATAGACAGCACCAAAACGGTGGCTAGGGCAAAGGCCGAAGTTGTATGTCCAGAAGGAAAAGAGTAGGAGCTGTGCAGGGTAACATGGTTAACGTAATGCAGGTATTGGAATGCCGTCTCTTCAAAATAGAGCTTTGGTCTAGGCAACTGGAAAATCCGTTTTAAAGCCTGTGCAAGACATCCGGAAGTTAAAAAGGCAAACGAAAGTGCAATGGCTTTCTTTCGGTCTGCAAAAATAAAGAGCAAGAGTATAATAGACAGCACAAAAACACCATCGCCCAAAAACGTAAACGAAGAAAAGAAGAGGTCTAGCCAAGGTGTATGGAATGCATTGAGCAGAACAAAGCTCTCCGTTTTGGCAAACGATAAATTGAAGATGGCTGCGCAGGCCAGGATAAGGAAGACTAGCCCGAAATACAGTGGATGTTGTTTGATTTGCTTGAACATAACTTGTTTGGTCAAATGTATTAGTCGTTGATGAGCAGAGCGTTAAGACTGTTTGAATATTGTGTTAACTGCTTTGGGCGCTATGGCTCGACTAGCGATGGCTATAGGCCAAGTTGTTTGAGTTTGTTATTTTAGCACTCCAAATGCTAAGCTTGTGAAGATTATAAAATATAGCCTACTCGCTTTACTGGGCATGATTGTGCTTGGTCTGGCCATTTTGTTTATTTGGCAACCGGTGCTGATCAAGGTTTTGCGCTACCGTACGCCCAATGCCGAAACCTACAAGATTTTTCCGCAGGCCTATGTGCAACCCAGCGATTCGGCTTTCCATTTCATCAGGCCCGCCAAGCAGCGGAACGATTTAGATACGCTCCAAGTTTTTGATGGCCAGCATCGGTATGTGCCACTGAAGGATTACCTTAAAACAGGCCAGGTCAATCTGTTCATGGTCATCAGGAACGATAGTATCTTGTACGAAAAATATGACAAGGGTTATAGCGACAGCACTTTGGCTACCACTTTTTCGGTGGCTAAAAGCATGCTTTCGATATTGGTTGGACAAGCATTGGCCGATGGCAGCATCAAAAGTCTCGACGACCCCATCCTCAACTACATTCCTGAGCTCGGCGCGAATTCGGCTTACAGTACCTTAATTTTGCGCGACTTGTTTACGATGAAGTCGGGTTTGGCCTTCCGCGATACCAATGGGGGCATTATCAATGCCTTTTTTTCTGACGAAGCCAAATATTACTACACCGACGATATGAAACGCGAACTGTTGAAGGTAAAGCGGGTCGGCTATCCCGGACAAGCATGGCAATATAAAAGCATTGATGCCATTTTGTTGGGCTGGGTTATTGAAAAGGCTACCAAAAAAAGTTTGGCCCAATACTTTCAGGAAAGCTTGTGGCGACGTATAGGTACCCAATACCGGGCCAGTTGGGGGCTTGACCATGTAAACGGACTGACCAATACGGCTAGCCGATTTCAGGTTACGGCAATCGATTTGGCAAAAGTTGGCCGTTTATACCTCAATGATGGGCAATATAACGGACAGCAGATCGTGCCTCAAAATTGGGTATTGCAAACCATCAAGATGCAGGAAAAGACGCCGGTAACCAGTAAAGGCTGGCAGCAAACCACGCAAAACTATTTATGGTGGCTGCCGCAGGAAGGCATTAATGGCGAGTATGCTGCCGAAGGCATGTTAGGCCAGCGGTTGTATGTAGACCCCTTGACCAAAACCATTATAGTAGTGTTTGCCGACAAGGGGGGAGGCGATTATCCTTACCGCAAAGTGAGCCGATATTTGGCTGGGATGCCGTTTTCATATCCCAAAACATAATTATAAAATTAACTATAGGTCAAATCTAAATCGTAAATTAGCATAAAACTAATCATATGAAAATCAAAACCTTATTCATTGCTTTTGTGGCCATGCTAGCTGTAAACGTAGCTTTTGCACAAAGCACACCTCCTTCGGCCGAAACAGTTTTAAAGGATGCCATTAAAGAGGCCAAAACCCAAAAGAAAAAAGTATTTATCATGTTTCACGCTTCGTGGTGTGGCTGGTGCCATAAAATGGATGATAGCATGAATGATCCTGCCATCAAGCCCTATTTCGACAAAAGTTTTGTGGTAAGGCATTTAACGGTCATGGAAAATGATCCCGCATTAAAGAAAACTGAAAATCCAGGCGCAGAAGCTATGCTTAAGCAATACAATAGCGATGGTTTTGGCATTCCGGTGTGGTTTATTTTTGACACTGACGGCAAGTTATTGGTCGATTCGCATTTAAGGCCCGAAGGTGTAGGTATGGAAGTGAGGGGAAAAAACATTGTGGGTTGCCCTGCCGCCAAGGAAGAAGTGGATTCCTTTGTGAAATCGCTAAAACTCACCACTAAATTAAACGATAAGGAATTGGCTCAAATAGCCGCCCGTTTCAGAAAGAATGATCCGAACTATAAGGGCGAATAAGTTAAAAGAGGCTTAGCTAATGCAGCTAAGCCTCTTTCTTTTAAGCATGTTGTCCTTCATGCACGCCTTCTGCAAATTCTTCCACCAGTTTGTCGTTAAAGGCTGGTAGGTCGTCTGGCGTGCGGCTGGTAACCAAACCTTGGTCAACCACCACTTCTTCGTCAACCCAGTTGGCCCCGGCATTAATCAGGTCTTGCGAAATATTCTTAACCGAAGTGAGTTTCCTGCCTTCGGCAACTTTGGCGTTGATTAATAGTTGTGGACCATGGCAGATGGCAGCTACCGGCTTTCCGGCCTCAAAAAAAGCCTTTACAAAAGCAATGGCTTCTTCATTTACGCGCAGTTGATCGGGATTGATTACACCACCTGGCAATACCAGTCCATCATAATCGTCCGCATTGGCATTTGCCAGGGTTTGGTCTACATCAACCTCAATAGACCAATGATCATGGTTCCATGCGGTTATTTTGTCGGCTTCAGGCGAAACGATATGTACGGTAGCGCCTTCTTCTTTCAGGCGCTCAACAGGTGCGGTTAATTCAACCTCTTCAAATCCATTTGTCGACAGCACAGCAATGCTGCGGTTACTTAAACGTCCCATAATTTTCTGTTTTAATGTTGATGTATTAAATACAGTCGGAGAAAATTATTGTTTTTGGCAATTTATTCGCCTAAGCTATAATTTGGAAATGGTAAGCTTGCTCAGCATCGAATAGCCGATGACATTTGTAAAAGTCGATTAGCTCTGCTAATTAGTGGTTCATGCCCTTAGTCGTTGGTACGGCGGTGCTTGATGTAGTAGAGGGCCAGGTTAAGTGCAATCACAGCATGGTTGAACAAATTTGGAATAAAGCCATAATGCTTGCTCAAGATCTTGAATCGTTCCTTCAGGCTTTCGAAGTGTTTTTGCTTAGACATGCCTCCAACCAGGTATTTGGCTACATACAAATGCGTATTGACAATGTTCGACGATTTTTTGGCAGCCTTTAAGATCCAATCGATGTCAGCACTGTATTTGTACTGCAGGTCGTAAGGCTCGGTAAGGCTCCGCTTGATGTAAATGGCCTGATGGCTTACGTTCATGCCGTATTTAAAGCTGTGCCAATCGAACTTATCGGGCGCTTCGTGGCGGCGCTGGCCCAAGCTGTGCCAGTCGGCGTCGTACATTTCGGTTTCGCCGTAATAAATATCGCCCGATGGTGCCGATGCAAAGACTTCTGCTACCGTTTCGGGGGCATAAAATTCGTCGCCAGAATTCATGAAGAGTACATAATCGCCGGTAGCCAGGGCCAGTCCCTTATTCATGGCATCGTAAATGCCCTTGTCGTTTTCCGAAACAAACTTGGCCAAACGGTCTTTGTATTTGCCAATCAGTTCGGTGGTGCCATCGTTGGAGTTGCCGTCTATTACGATATACTCAATGTTTTGATACGTTTGGTTAAGTACGGAAAGCATGGTACGTTCAATGGCAGCAACATTGTTGTAGACGATAGTGATGACGCTGAGTTTGGGATGCATGGCTGGTTATTGGGGCAGGGCGCTAATGAGCTTGTGATATAATTCTTCGTGTTGGCTGGCAATTACTGGTGGCGCAAAATGGGTTAATATGCTTCTTCGGGCCTCCTTTTGTACTTCTTCGGGCTGTTCGTGCAAAAATAGCCATTCTATGCCATCGGCCAAGTCGCTTGCCGATTGGTAATCGGCCAGATAGCCATTTTGCAAATGCTTGACCATATCTGGAATGCCACCCGTTTTAAAGGCGATAACCGGCGTAGCGCAAGCCAGGCTTTCCATTACGGTGTTGGGCAGATTATCCTCTAGCGATGGCGTAATAAAGGCATCGGCGGCCGAATAGCATTTGGCCAGATGGTCGTCTTTACTAATGGTACCCAAAAAAGTGGTCTTGAAAGGAAATTCGGGCAGGTTTTTCTCGTCCTTGTTGCCAAAAATAACCAGCTCTATTTTTTCTTTGGGCACTTCGGGTCTCGAGGCCAATTCATGAAGTGCATCCAGCAGATATTGCGTGCCCTTGTGCTTGTCGTTTTTGGAGGGCATAAAGCCGCTCATGATGACAAACTGATCAGGCTTGATCTTTAAAACCTTCTTGGCCTCTGTTTTTACATAAGGTTTAAATACATCTGTTTCGATGGTGTTTGGAATAACCGTAGTAGGCCTAAGGCCAAGCAGGCTGCTTTGTTTTACCGAGTTGGCCATCCAATGGCTGGGTGCCACTACATGGAAATTAAGCTCAGAATAGGCCTTTTGTTTGCGCAACCAGGTTTTGTGCGAAATATCATGAGGCCCGCTTAAACTCAAAATGGGGCAATAGCCACATTGCCTATGGAAATGTTCGCAGCTATAGCGCACATGGCAGCCACCCGTAAAAGCATTGCTGTCGTGGAAAGTCCATACGATGGGTTTCTCCAGTTCGTCCAGCTCGGCCAACATTTTTGGCGATAGAAAGCCATGGTTTACCCAGTGCAGGTGGATAATGTCGGCATTTTTAAGGTCGGGATGGTTTTTAACCGATTTGCCAAACCACTGTAGCGAAAAGGGCGTTTTAACGGCTTTGGTCATTAATTTGGCCAAGTAGCGTTCTGCCATGATGTTGAAAACGGAATGGAGCTTGGCGAAAATGCCTTTGCTAAAAGTGTCGATGGCCGGGTTTTGCCCAAACTTATAGTACACAATTACCTTCGAGTTGATGCCATTTGCGTTGAGCGCATTGCTCAGCCGCAGGCAGGCCCTTCCGGCGCCTCCATTCCCGTCGTAGGTATTTAAGTGTACTACTTTCAAATCAATCAAAAATACATTTTATTGTTTAGGATTGTAAAATAGTTGCGTATTTTCAACCCTTAAAGCCAATAAACAAAATTATGAAGAAGAATATGTTCGGCGCAATGGCATTTTTGCTGTTGTTGTTTCCAGTTTTTGCCAAAGCACAAGACCAAACTTATTTCGCTGCTTACCCCTCATTAACGCCCGATGCGCAAAGTATCGTATTCAGTTACGACGGCGATATTTGGAAAGTAGCGGTAAAAGGAGGCTTGGCTTCGCGCATAACGGCTATGCCTGGCGAAGAAATCAACGCGCGTGTTTCGCCCGATGGCAAATGGCTGGCTTTCTCGTCCAACCAGTTTGGCAACTACGATGTTTACCTGATGCCGATGGCTGGCGGAGAAATCAAGCAGCTTACTTTTAACGATGCTGCCGACGAGGTGGATGGCTGGAGCTGGGATTCAAAAACCATTTACTTTACTTCTGGCAGGTACAATTCTTATTCGAGCTACAAAGTGGGCATCAACGGTGGAACCGCCGTGCGTTTGTTCGACAATTATTTCAATACGACACACAACATTGCCGAGGCGCCAAACGGCGAGCTTTTCTTTAACGATACCTGGGAAAGCAAGAATTTCGCCAATCGTAAGCATTATAAAGGCGCCTTTAATCCCGATATCCAATCTTACAATCCTAAAACCAAAGCCTATAAGCGCTACACCGATTATATCGGCAAGGATTTCTGGGCCAGCGTAGACCAAAAAGGCAACGTATTCTTTGCTTCGGACGAGGGCAACGAAGAGTACAACCTCTATACTTTTGCAAATGGCAAAAAAACCGCGCTGACCCGCTTTGAAACTTCGATCAAGCGTCCATTTGTGGCAGCCAACGGTACGGCGGTTGTTTTTGAAAAAGACTATCAATTGTATATATACGATGTGGCCAGCAAAAAAACCGAAAAAGTAAATATTGCCTCTACACGCAACCAGGTGCTGAGCAAGGAGCAGGAATACGACGTGAGGGGAAATATTTCGGCTTTTGATGCTTCGCCTGATGGCAAAAAGTTTGTGTTTATATCGAGGGGCGAGATTTTTGTGAGCGATATCGATGGCAAATTCATCAGGAAAATAAGCAACAGCGGCGAACGTGCACTGGAAGTGAAGTGGCTTGCCGATAACAAAACCATTTTGTTCAACCAAACTTTCAACGGCTACCAAAACTGGTACACCATAACCGGCGATGGGAAGGGAACAGCGAAACAGCTGACCAAAGACAAGGCCAACAACCGCGACATTGCCTTCAACAAAACCAAGACCATGGCGGTTTACCTCAGCGGCCGTAACGAACTGCGCCTGCTCGATCTTAAAACGTTTGAAAGCAAAACCATTGTAAGAGACGAGTTTTGGGCCATTCAAAATGCTTCGCCGAGTTTCTCGCCTAATGATCAATATGTGTTGTTTACGGCTTTTCGCAACTTTGAGCAAGACATTTTGGTGCACGACATTAAACAAGACAAAACCATTAACCTGACCAATACAGGGGTAACAGAAACCAATCCGGTATGGTCGCCAGACGGCAAATACATTTATTTCATCAGCTCGCGTACCAAACCTTCGTACCCAACTGGCCTTATCGATCCGCACGTGTACCGCATGGCGCTGAACAATTACGATACGCCATTCCGTTCGGATAAGTTCGATGAGCTTTTTAAGGAAGACAAACCTGCCGAGCCCAAAGAGGTAAAACCGGCAACACCGGCTCAAAAGAATGAAAAGGCAAGCGATACGGCTAAAAAGAAAGCCGAAACCAAGCCAACGCCAAAGGCACCTGCCCTAATTACCATTAATACGCAACGCCTATTAGACCGCATTGAGCAGGTTAGCCCTAATTTTGGCAGCCAATACCTGATTGATGTGTTTGCCAAAGGCGACAAAACTTTTGTGTACTATACCACCAATCAGGATGGTGGCTCGCCGTCGGTATACCGTACCGTACTTGAACCTTTTGAAAGCAACAAAAACGAAAAGGTAAGCGATGGTGGCGATTTTAACCTAATAGAAAATGGCGGCAAATTTTATGTGTTGAGTCGTGGCGTAATCAATAAGTACAATCCCGATGCCAATAAACTGGACAAGGTAGATCATGGCTACAAATTCAGCAGAAACCTCAATGCCGAGTTCAATCAGATGTTTTACGAAACCTGGGTGGGCCTCGACGAAAATTTCTACGACGAAAACTTCCATGGCGTGGATTGGGAAAAAATGAAGACCCGCTACGCGGCTTACCTGC
>JBCNPG010000369.1:0-4033 GCA_039593445.1 Pedobacter sp. | reverse complement strand
CGCTTTTTGGCTTAGACCAATTGGGCGAAATGCGTATTGAAAGCAATTTTGAATACCGCACCATGCTTACCAATAAATTTTTTGGCGGAAAGCTCAAAGGAGCTGTATTTGTAGATATGGGTAATATCTGGAACCTTACCGACGACGAATTGCAATCGGGCGCCAAATTTAAGCTGAAGGATTTTGGCAAACAGGTTGCCATTGGTACGGGCTTAGGTTTAAGGTACGATGTCCAATTCTTTGTGTTCAGGTTCGACCTGGGGCTCAAAGTAAAGGATCCGCAGTTTGAAGGTAGCGAGCAATGGGTAATTGGCAAATTCCTGAGAGGTGGCAGCGATTTCAAGGCCCAATACAATAGCACTCATAGCCCAGACCGCTATCGCTTTATGCAATACAATTTCGGTATCGGTATGCCGTTTTAGTGGGGCATTGGTTGACTAGTTCATTGGTTCATTAGGTAGCGACTGCTAACTGCTACTATTAACTTCTTGTTCATTGGTTCATTAGTTCATTGGGTTGGACTGCCAACTGCTACTGCCAACTGTGAGCCGTTAAATGCGTTAAATCAGATTCTTCAAATAATCAAAGGTGGTTTCGAAGAAAGTAGAAATGTTGAGTCCGTTGCTGTAGCTGAAGAAGAAGAAAATCAGCAATAGGATAATGGCTACATAAATAAACCGCTTAAAGGCAAAAGCCAGGATGATAATGATCAGCGGAATAACAATCAGGAATATCCTGCTGATGGTGAAGGGATTGAGGTCGCCGTCTTTTTTGTATACATATAGCAACTTACTGTGCGTTCCATTGTCATTTTGGTGTTTGATGTATACAAAAGTAGATTTGTCGATCTGCAAGGGGATTACGGCTACGCCGCCATTGAAGCTCAGTTCCTGGGTAAAGCCACTGATGCTGAAAGTATAAACGCCATTGATGTCTTCTATCGGATTGCCTAGCGAATCGGCCGCTATAATGGCCAACTTGCTGTTTTTTAACAGGCTTTCCTTAACCAGAAAATTATTGATATCGGTATGCTGGGCAAAACAGGTGCCCGAAATGAGGAGAAACAAAGCAACAAGCAGGTTTTTCATGTTTATCGTTAAAGCCAGTTATTCTAAAGATCGTTTGTTGTAGATTAGATACCCTAAATGTAGCAAAACGCCGTTTCTTTTTACAGGGTCGTCGTACAAATTATAGCTGAGGCTTATAGGGCCTACAGGGGTATGGTAAACCAATCCGGCGGTGCCCGCATAGTGCCAGCGCCTAAATGCCTTTGCATAACTTACCCCTTGCAAGCCGGTTTGCTCAAATTCCTTGTAAGGGAGGAACAGGTAAGCTTCCAGTCGCAAATCGAGGTTTCGTTTGATATTGAATACGTTTTTTAGCCCTCCAGCCGCATAGCTCGTTGCCCTGAATTTTTCAAGAAAAAGCGACCTGCTGTCTTGTAGCGGATAAAATGCCGGAGCGGCCAATAGGGTAGAATAGTAGTTGAAATAACGGGGCTGCGAAGAAACTACGCCTTCTACCAAATAGCCTAGCGTATAGCGTTTGGTATGGAAAAAGTAATGTTCGTCGCTCAGCTTGAGATGGAACCATTCCCTGAAGGTGCGCTCGATCTCCAGGCTTCTTGTAAAGCTGGTATTGCTTCTGAAAATGTTGCCGGGCGTGTAGTTTTCCTTGCCGGTCGTAAAGTTTACGCTAAAGAAAAAGCTATGCCCACGGTCGGCATATTGCTTGCGGTTCAATGAGTTCTGCTCGAAAAGTACGCTCGTTCTCAGTCCATTGAAAACGGTTCTGTCTAAAACATCGCCAACCTGAAAAGTATTGGTAGGACTATAGCTGTCGTTGTTGTTGATAAACGACCCGATCAGGGTAATTCTGGCATTCCGGTTCAAGGGCATGCCCAGTTTGATGTCTATTTTCCTGTCGCCCTGCTCCACATAGGTGGGATGGGGGTTTTCGATAAAAATCTGGCTGGTATTGTAATAGTTCCAATGGTTGTAGGTCAGTTCGGTAGCCAAGAACAGCGGCAGGCCCGATGGGTAGTCGACACGGCCGCTTACCTGGGCCGATTCATAAAACCTGCCCGAATAGAAGTTCGCCCCAAAAGTATAGGCCTTGCGGTTAAGGTAATTGTACTGCAGACCCAAGTAAACATTGCTGATTGGCCTCGAAGAAATATTGCCTCCAAAATCGATCTTGAAACTTTTTTTAGGCCTGGCCAAAATTTCAAAAGTATAACTGTCGGTAGCTGGGCTGTAGCTTATCTTGGGATAAACGGTCTCAAAAGTCTCGTCGGCCACCAGTTTATAATAGCCTCTTTTGATATCGGCGAGGTTAAAGGTAGCCTGGTCGCTTTTAAAAAGCCTTTCGATATATTTTTTCTGTTGCGAATTTACCCCCGAAACCAGTACGTTGCTGAAAATCATATCCGGCTTGCGTTGGTTAAAGTCCATGCGCTTGGACAAAAGCTCTTGGGTGCCTACCCTGCGGGCAATCTTGCTTTTGATGCTTTCCATCTCGGCCATCGTTGCATCATAGCCACGCTTGATGAGTTCGGCTACCGGCACAAAATTGGTCGAACTGAACTCTGTCATATCGGGTTGGATGTAGGCGCCGTTTTCGCCAACCAGGGTAGAATCGGATTTGGCCAAAAACATATACATCAAAAAGCGGTTCAGCAGGCGGTCGTCGTTTTTCGGGTATTCGTTGAACGTTTTGGACGATACATTGGCACCGATAATGATGTCGGGATTGAACTCCTTTTTCATTACGTCGGCTGGAAAGTTGTTGTAGATGCCTCCGTCAAATACATATTTATCAGCCAGTTTGATCGGGCGATAGATCAATGGAACGGTCATGGTAGCCCGAACTGCCTCTGCCAGATTCCCCTTGCCTACGGTAATGCTCTGTTGCGACAGCACATCAGAAACCATGCAGCGATAAGGCACAAAAAGCTGATCGAAATTGTCTTTGGAAATGGCCGAGGCTTGTGAAAACAGCTCCATCAGCGCAAAATTGAGCGGAATATCGTTGATGAGATTAGACCTGAAGCTCAGCCTCAGGCTCGTATCGATAGAAAGCTTGGCCGTAAGCACCGAAGCGTTTGGACTTGTTTTCTGAAAATAATAGCTGTAATCGCTTTTGTAGCGGCCGTTTACCCAATCCTGAAAATCGGCACTCAATGCAATTTTCTCCATTTGGCTGGGCGAGTAGCCTGCGGCATACATGGCGCCTACAATGCCGCCCATCGAAGTACCGGTAATATAATCGATCGGAATGTGGTTTTCTTCCAAGGCCTTTAATGTGCCAATGTGTGCCAGCCCCTTGGCGCCGCCGCCGCTAAGCACCACGCCAACTTTTTGTGCCTGGGCTTGCAAAGCCAACACAAGGAAGAATAAAATATATAGCTTTTTAGGGGCCATCACCCCATAAAAATATTGTTTTTCTTTTAAATTAATACCAACTTTAGTTTTGTTAGCTCAGAAACTACATTAATTTGATGGTTGTTGGCCATGTTATCGCCTAATGGATTTTTATACGGCACTGTTTTTTGCCAATGCCTGCAAGCCGTAATATTGTAGGGCTTCCCATTTCAACGGGTTTGCGCTCCATTCTTCCCAATGGTTGGTGTACGGGTTGTAGCCACATTTCAAAGGCTTGGAAATATCTAGCCCGGCGTCGTCTGCATGCGTCCGTTCGGTATAGACCCTGCAGTCTGTACAAACATTTCGGAACTCACAATCCTTGCAAATCTCGATCTTGTCTTTGGTAAGGTTCCAGTATTTTTTAAATCCGGGCTGATTTAAGGCTTCTTCCAAAGAAGTTTCTCGGATATTTCCAAAGCGCTCGGACATAGCCGGACAGTTTTTGATGTTGCCTTTGCTATCGATGCCAATCTTTTTGTAGAGGCAAGAATTATGGTTGATAGCTTCGAGTATTTTGGAAAGATGCGTATTGAAATACTTTAAATCCACCTTGCCACAGGAGCTGATCTGTAGTTTCTGTTCGCAGAAATCAACCGCAAACCTGTAAG
>JBCNPG010000368.1:0-4039 GCA_039593445.1 Pedobacter sp. | reverse complement strand
CCAAAAAGCCAGCATTAAAGGATCTGTTGTAGATACTATCGAAAAAAAGAAGCTTCAAAACAGCTCAATTCTACTGATCAGAAGTAAGGATTCAATTCTTGTCAAGTCTGTAAGGGCCAATGCCCAAGGCGAATTCGAATTGGCCAACCTTCAGAAAGGCGATTACAGCCTGCTCATCTCCTATCCCAAAATGGCCGATTTTATACGGGATATCCGCCTAACCGACAGTTCCAAATTCAACTTGGGTCCCATCCACATGGAAACCAAGACCTTTTTACTGAACGAGGTTATTGTAAGGGCCCAAAAGGAAGCCATCCGGATGAAAGGCGATACCATTGTTTACCAAGCCGATAGCTTTGCCGTAAAGCCCAATGCCAACGTGCAGGATCTTCTGCGAAGGCTGCCAGGCATTGAGGTTGATAAAAATGGTGCCATTAAGGCTGCTGGAGAAGATGTGAACACCGTGCTCGTAGAGGGCGAAGAGTTTTTTGGCGACGACCCCTTGCTGGCCACCAAATACCTTAAGGCCAGTGCCGTGTCGGAAGTACAGGTTTACGACAAAAAAAGCAAGGAAGCCGAACTTACCGGTATCGATGATGGTAAAAAAGACAAAGTCATCAACATCAAGCTGAAAGAAAATGCCAAAAACGGCTACCTCTCTACCTTGGATGCCAACAGCGACCTAGACCATTACAAGAACCTGGGTGGCATGTTTGGCATTTATAAGGGCAAGCTCAAGGCTGCCGCATATGGCAACACCACCAACCTCAACCAGGATTCGAAGGTTACTTCGGCCATGTCAAAACTCAAAGGCAATGATTACGACGTCATTGAAGTGGGCGACGATGGCAGTACGATGATGATTTCTTATGGGGGCGATGGCGACGACTATTTCTCTCCTAACAATGGCCTACCCAATTACAGTGCCTATGGTGCACATTTCTCTGATAAATGGAGCCAGAATAAACTGGCACTTAAACTCAACTATAAAAACAGCGAAACCGAGGTTATAGACAACAGAACCTCTAACGGACAACGCCTGTTGCCCAACGGTACCAGTTTTTTCAGTTCGGGCAATTCGACCGAAAACAGCAACAAGGGCGGGCAATCGGTCAAGGGAAACGTAGACATTACTTTGGATTCGCTATCGACCATGAAAATTTCTTTTTCGGGCAAAACCAATTTCAACAAGAACAATTCGACCAACTACAACCAATCGCTCAACGACCAAGGCTTGTTTGTGAGCAAAAACAACCAACAAAACAGTAGCGATACCGATAGCGAGCTGTTTAACGGCAACATTAACTATACCCATAAATCGAAGAAAAAAGGCAGGACCTTATCTATTGACCTGCAACCCGAAACACAAAACAGCCAGGGCATAGAAAACAGCCTCAACGTAACCAATTACTATAACGACCAGGGCCAAGTTAACCGAACCGAAAACCTCGACTTGTTTAAAGACAATGCCAGCAAACAAACTTCGTTGGGTACACGCATATCCTATACCGAGCCTTTGGGCAAAAAGTGGCAGCTGCAAACCGCTTACAGCTTTAAAACCGTAATTTCGAGTAGCAACCGCATGGTTTACGACAACCTGCAGCACAGAAAGCCAATCGATTCGCTAAGCAACAATTTCGATTTCAACAATTTCTCCAACATCGGCAAGGTGGTGCTGCAGTACCGCGCACAAAAGTTTTCCATTTCTGGTGGCGTTGAAGCTACCCAAACCAGCTTTGAACTTGACGACGTAGACCGAAACAACAAGTTTAACAGAAACTACCTGAACTGGGCACCCAGAGGAAACTTCAATTATAAAATCAGCAAAAGCTCCAGCTTATCGCTCAACTACAATGGCAATACCAGTCAGCCGAGCCTCGACCAGCTGCAGCCGATCAGGCAAATCAACAATCCTTTGTACCAAGTAGTTGGAAACTCAAACCTCAAACCATCGTTCAACAACAGCATCGGACTTAATTTCAACACTTATCAGTTTAAGTCTGAACAGTTTATTTATGGCTACATCAGCTATAATTTTACCAGAAATGCCATTGTAAACACGCAAACGATAGACGAGTTTAACAAAACCATCAGCAGCTACACCAACCTGAACGGCAACAACAGCATCTATGCCAGCGCCTCTTATCAAAAAGGATTCAGCAAGCTGCATTTCCGGGCCAGTTTCGGCATCAGCTATAACAGCTCCAACTATGTGTCTATCCTCAACAATAAATTGAACAAGAACTTTAATGGCCAGCTGAATTTGAGGCCAGGCTTTAGTTACTATACCGACAAAGTGCAGGTCAACTATAATCCATCGGTTACCTTCCTCAACAGCAGCTCTTCTTTGGGTTCTATCAACAACGGCAAAAGCTATACGCATAACCACGAAATTAGCGGTACCATCCAGCTGCCTTACAAAACCGAGTTCAATACCAGCATTTCACTGTCGTACAGGCCAGCCAACCAATCGTTCAATACACCGCTCAACGTAGCACTCTGGAACTGTTACATTTCCAAAAAGATGCTGCCAACCGATGCACTTGAAATGAAACTTTCCGTATCCGATATCCTGAACCAGAAAATAGGCTACAATCGCTATGTGGGTGGCAATTACATCAACGAAACCACTTTCAGCTATATTCCGAGATATATCCTGATTGGCCTAACCTATAACCTAAGCGGCAACTTTGCCAAAGCAGCCAAATAACAGCAAACAAATGAAAACAGCAATCATAACCACTTTATTGACCCTGGGTTTGCTTAGTGCCGAAGCCCAACAGGTTTTTGTAAGCAGCGCCAAGGTTACCTTCGAGAAAAAAGTAAACCTGCAAAGGCAGATGGCCGATAACACCTGGCTATCTGACGATGCCAAGGATAAAATGAAAAAATACGTCAGCTCGTTCTGGGAATATACCTTTAACGAAACCACATCACTGTACAAGGCACAGAAGAAAGAAAGCCAGGTGAGCGACAACATGTTCATGTTTTCTTCTGGCGAAAATACAGCCCAAATGTACACCGACTTGAGCAAAAGCACGAGGATCATCAAAAAATCGATCATGGGTGAAGATTACATCCTGACCGACACCGTACCCCGTGTCAATTGGAAAATTATGCACGATGTGCGAAAGATAGCCGGCTACGAATGCCGCAAAGCCATAGGCGTAATTAACGATACCGTTTATGTAGTGGCATTTTATACCGACGATATTCTGTTCAAAGGCGGCCCGGAAGGATTTACGGGCCTGCCAGGCATGATTTTAGGCCTAGCTATTCCACGTTACAATACCACTTGGTTTGCCACTAAGGTAGAAGCCGTAAACGTACCCGTGATGAGCATTACCGAACCCAGCAAAGGCAAAAAGGCCGACAATGAAAAGGACTTCAAGAAACTGGTAGACCTTTACACCCGTTACGACGACAAGAAAAATCCGCGCAAAATAGAAGAAATCAAAAAAGAGATTTATGGATTGATTTTGTAGTTGGCAGGCCATTGGTCCATAGTCAATTGTCCAATGGCTAAATGGTTAAGATTGAATTACCATAAAAGATAAACTATAGACTATAAGCAATTGACTGTTCTAACTAGCGCCAATAACCTAACTTTATGGGCGGGGAATATCTTAGTTTCGAAATCATTTTGCAGAGTTTAACATATTTTAGCTGGTCGGGATGTGCCATCCCGATCTTGCTAACTATGGATTTCTAATCTATGATCAACCTTTGATGCCCATGAAGCAATTCAATATTCAAATGCTAAGCAATGACTGATTATTGCTAGCACCTGACTCACAAGCAAATAATTTATTTACAATATTTCCGTTCCGAAATCAGAATTTTGTGTACCTTTGTATCCCGTACAAAAACAATTAAAAAGGCTATAAAGCCCTATTAATTTCACAAATTCTCAAACATGACTAAGTATATTTTTGTTACGGGCGGTGTTACTTCCTCATTAGGCAAGGGCATCATTTCCGCTTCATTGGCCAAACTTTTACAAGCAAGAGGTTACCGGGTAACCATCCAAAAATTCGAC
>JBCNPG010000367.1:0-4040 GCA_039593445.1 Pedobacter sp. | reverse complement strand
ACGCCTACTGTGGCTCAATTGCATATCATGTGGGAAAATACAGCGGTAGCCATTAACATGACAACTGCTATCGATGCCCAGGTAATGGCCAATATTGCCGAAGCCATGAAAGGCGACAAAAAACCTTATATGGCTGCCGCACAATATTACTACGAGAACGGCAAAGACTTGGCCACGGCATTGAGCTGGATGAACGAAGCCGAAAAAGCCGATCCGAAAGCACCTTGGGTAAAACTGTGGAAAGGTCGCGTGCAATTGAAAATGGGCGATAAAGCCGGAGCACAGGCTACTGCCAAAGCAGGAATTGCCATTGCCACCGAAACCAAAAACGACGAGTACGTTCGTTTGAACTCAGAACTGCTGGCGCAAGCCTCAAAATAATCCTAGCCATACCTGCGGAGTTTAAAAACTTCGCAGGTGTTTAGCGCATTTCGCTGCTTTCGCGAAGGAAAAGCTGGATGAGGTAAGCCAATGTAACAACCAGCAAGCAACCAATTACATTCAGCCATAGATAGGCCACCACTTCGTTGAAACCCAAAAAGCAGACCACGATCTCTGTTAAAATAGCGGCGATAAAAACCGCCATGCCCCGCACTTTTTTCAGGTAAAAAGCGACGAGGAAAACGCCTAAAATGGTGCCGTAGATGTACGAGCCCAAAATATTTACGGCTTCGATCAGGTTGCCGATCTTGCTCGTATACAAAGCCATCAGGATGCAAACGCTGCCCCAGCCAATGGTGGCCCAGCGCGAAGCCCTTACATACTGCTGGTCGTCTGCATTTTTATTGATAAGCCTTTTGTAAATGTCGACCACGCTCGTTGAGGCCAAAGAATTCAGGGCACTGGCAGTAGATCCCATCGAAGCCAGGAAAATGATGGCAATGAGCAAGCCAATCAATCCCTTGGGCAGGTATTGGGTTACAAAACTCAAAAAGATATAGTTGTTGTCGTTGGTGCTGGCTTTTTTGTCGTTCTTCAGCATCAGTTCCTTTAAATCCTCGCGGATTTTCTTGGTGTCGTCGTCTGCTTTTTTTACAGCTATGCGTTGCTGATCAATGGCACGTTGGTCGCGATTGGCCAATGCGCGGTCCAATTGCTCTACCTCTAGCCTCTTGCTTTCGAAGCTTTGGTCGTAAGCCGATTGGATTTGTTGCAGTTCGGCTTTATAAGGGCTTTCCTGAAGTTTGTTCAGTTCGTAGCTGTTGAAAAACAAGGGTGCTTTATTGTATTGATAAAAGGTAAAAACCAATATGCCGATCAATAAAATCAAAAACTGCATCGGAATTTTAACCAAGCCATTCATCAGCAAGCCTAAGCGGCTTTGTCCAACCGACGCGCCCGTAAGGTAGCGCCCCACCTGGCTTTGGTCGGTGCCGAAGTAAGAGAGTTGCAAAAAGAAGCCCCCGATCAAACCGCTCCATACATTGTACTGGTTGTTCCAATCGAAATGGAAATCGATGGCATTGGTACGGCCCATTTTGCCAGCAATGGAAATCGCCCTGCCAAAACCCACGCTGCTGGGCAATAGGTGTACCACCATAATCCCTGCCGCAAACAAGCCGCAAAAAATAATGCTCATTTGCAGCAGCTGGGTATAAGACACGGCTTTGGTACCACCATAAACGGTATAAAAAATGACCAGTCCGCCAATAAATAAGGTAGTATAGGTGGTGTCTATATTAAGAATGGTTGATAGGATAATGGATGGCGCATAAATGGTTATTCCAGTCGATAAGCCCCTTTGCACCAAGAACAGAAACGCAGTGAGCGCCCTTGTTTTGAGGTCGAAGCGTTGTTCGAGGTACTCGTAGGCCGTATAGACTTTGAGCCGGTGAAAAATAGGAACGAAGGTGATGCAGAGCACAATCATGGCCAGTGGCAGGCCAAAATAAAACTGTACAAAGCTCATGCCTGATGAATAGGCCAATCCTGGTGCCGAAAGAAATGTAATGGCACTGGCTTGGGTAGCCATCACCGAGAGGCAGACCGTATACCAGGGCAGACTCTGATTGCCCAAGAGGTAGGCCTGCATGCTCTGCGCCCCACGACTTTTGTAAACGCCATAGCCCACAATAAGCAACAGCGTGCCCAGCAACACCATCCAATCTATCGCACTCATTTAAAATACTGGGTAAAGGCGTAAAACAAAGCAATGAGCACCACCAGCCAAACCATTAGCAAACCATAAAATTGTTTCCAGGTTTTAACGAAAGGAGGCAGGTCGTTTGGTTCTTCTTTCATGTTAAGGCTGTTTGGGCGCTAATAAATTGGCAAATAGGCGATAGGCACCTGGAACACCGGCAGGCAACTCTCTAAAGAAAACCAGCGAAGTGTAAACGAATTTGCCCTTGCCATAATCAGCTACCAGCAGGGAACCATCGCTGGCACTTTCACCCGGATCGTTCATGCTTAAAATGGTGGCATATTGAGGGTCTATATCGGTAGCAAAGTAAATGCCCCTTTCCTGTACCCATCCCTCAAAATCTTTGTCGGTAATTTTGTTGGGATAGTTGAGTGCCGGATGGTTTGGGGCAATAAATTTAACCGGAGCATATTCGTCGGTTACCCTTTTGTTGGCCAGCTTAAATGGATATGGCCCCAGGTTATTGAGCTTTAAATTGGTGTTTACATTGTATTGAACCACCAAAGTGCCCCCGTTTTGCACGTAAGCCATTAATTTGGGCTGCAAGGTTTTGGCCTCGTCGTTAATATTATAAAGACGTACCCCGGTTACAATGGCATCGAAAGCCGAAAGATCACTGTTCATAACCTGAGCCGTGTTGAGGTGGGTTACTTCGTAGCCGATCTGCTTCAGGGCCTCTGCAACCAAATCGCCGGCGCCATCAAGATAGGCAATGCGTTTACCCACCATTTTTAGGTCTACTTTTTCCAAGCGCGCACTGGCTTCAGGAAAGAGGGTGATGCTCGGAATATGTTCGTAGCCGATGGTTTTAAGACCTTTTGCTTGGGTATTGTTTACCTCTATGGCAAGCTGGCCGCTGGTACTTGGGCCACCTGGCGTAACGACAAAAATGAGCAGCTGTTCGTCACCTTTTTTGTCTAACTTAAAGTTAATGGCGGCTGGACTGCTTTGCCAACCTGCAGGCAATTGGGGTTTAAGGGTGCCCGTGTTGTTGTTGCGGAAGCTTTTGAGCTGTACAGTAATGGTTTTGGGCGTATTGCCATTAAAAATATAGGCTTTCTCGCTCAATGTAGCAGTAATGGCCGGAGCAATAACCAGGTTCTGGTAAACCTCGCCGCGTATAGGGTCGGTCGATTTAAAAGTTACCGGTGTATTCAGGTTAAATTTTTCGCCCCCCAGCTCAATTACCGTATTCATCGTCAGCTTTTTAGGGTTTTCTGGATAACCCACCTCTTCTTGCGAAGCTATATGGTATTGCCCGATAGGGTGGTTTTCGGCTAGCCAGTAGGGTTGCGTAATGTCGCTGTTGGTGGTCGCTAGTTTAAAGGCTAACGTGGTGGACTTGTTCGGTTCGAGCTGACGCGATTGGTTGCCCACCGTAACCTTAACAGGTAAAGCCTCATTGGCGCGATAAATGGCAGTATAGTTTACGGCAACACTGTCGCCAGTAGCATAAGTGTTCTCTGTGGCATTGGCATCAACCCAAAGTCCGGCGCAGGCAAAAATCAATTCGTCGAGCAACTGGTGGTTGAAAGACTTGTCCTGGGTCAGTTTTTTCAGCCTAAGCAATTCGGGTAGCGATTTGGAAGGCGCATCAACCTGGTAGTTTTTCTGGATTTGAGCCAGTAGGTCGAGCACAGCTTTATCCTGAACCTTAATGTCAATGCCGTCAAAAAGGCTAGTTTTGGCAGGTTCGCCTGCGGTAGCGCTAAAATATTCGAATGCTTCGCCACGTTGCAGCGTCGATCCGAAACCTTGGCTTTTATGGTTGGTACGACTAATGGCCGCTATTTCGCCATAGCTTTTGCCCAACAAGGGATTAAAAAGCCCAACATCTATTTTAAGCTGGTCGGGAGCTGTGGTATTGGTGCCTCCAAAGTTAAAGGTGTAACAAAGG
>JBCNPG010000366.1:0-4052 GCA_039593445.1 Pedobacter sp. | reverse complement strand
GAAGGTCGTTTGCACATCTTGAACGAGATGAAGAAAACCATCAGCGAGCCTGCTGCCGACTACAAACCGCATGCACCTCGTATCGTTTCGTTAACCATCGATAAAGAATTTATTGGTGCGGTTATCGGACCAGGTGGTAAAATTATCCAAGAAATGCAACGCGAAACCGGTGCAAGCATCTCTATCGAAGAGGTGGATAACAAAGGTATCGTTGAGGTATTTGCAGATAACAAAGCGGCTATCGATGCGGCCGTTGCGCGTATCCGTGCCATTGCAGCCAAGCCAGAAATCGGCGAAATCTATACCGGTAAAGTAAAATCGATCATGCCTTTCGGTGCGTTTGTTGAAATCATGCCAGGCAAAGACGGTTTGTTGCACATTTCTGAAATCGACTGGACCCGTTTAGAAACCATGGACGGTGTTTTCAAAGAAGGCGATATCGTTGAAGTGAAGCTGTTGGATGTGGATAAGCAAGGCAAAATGAAACTTTCCCGCAAAGTATTGTTGCCAAGGCCTCCAAAACCAGAAGCAGCGCCTAAAGCGTAATTTTCCAAGGATGTCATTCTGGTTCTGCATGTTCGGGAATGACAAAATTGAACAAATACTCAAACCCTTTCAGTTTTTGCTGAAAGGGTTTTTTATTGGGATTTAATTGTTTGAAATGATTTTGTAACTTGCAGGTATCGGAATAAACAAAAAAAATCGTCGTTGCGACCCCGATAACCGATGTCAGGCCTCCTCGCAAGATGTAAAAATATAACATGAAACACCTCATCGCTCCATCCTTACTTTCGGCAGATTTTGCCAACCTGCAGCGCGACATCGAAATGATCAACAACAGCGAAGCCGATTGGTTCCACGTAGATGTAATGGATGGCGTTTTTGTGCCCAATATCTCCTTTGGCTTTCCGGTAATCACAGCGGCCAAAAAATATGCTAAAAAGCCTTTCGATGTGCATTTGATGATCGTTAATCCAGAAAGGTACGTACAGGAATTTGCCAATGCCGGTGCCAATATCATTACGGTCCATTATGAGGCCTGTGTGCACCTGCACCGTGTGGTGCAACAGATCAAAGCCACAGGTTGCAAAGCGGGCGTGGCCATTAATCCGCATACGCCGGTAAATCTGCTCAAAGACATTTTAGTTGATCTCGACTTGGTTTTGGTCATGTCTGTAAATCCCGGTTTTGGCGGCCAGCAGTTTATTCCCCAAACCCTGAATAAAGTAAGGGAACTGAAGCAGCTGGCCAATCAGTTGCGCCCAGAATTGATTATAGAGGTTGATGGAGGCGTAGGCCTATCGAATATTGGCAGTTTGATCGAGGCTGGAGCCAATGCTTTTGTGGCAGGCAATGCCATTTTCGCGGCGCCCGATCCCGTTCAGATGATTGCTGAGCTGAAACAGGTCGAAGTAGGTAAGCAACACATCTAAAACCACTCGCCAAATGCTCAAAACCTGCCTGTCTGTTTTGGTCTTCTTGTTGAGCTTCGCTTTGGTCAATGCGCAGCCAATGGTAAGGGTTACGGGCATGGTAGGCGATGCCAAAAACGATCCGTTGCAACAGGTTACGGTTTCGATACTTGGCCAGCAGGAATCAACCTTAACGGCTGCAGATGGCACTTATACCATTTATGCTAAAACGACTTCGTTTACCATTAAATACAACCTGCTGGGCTACAAGCCGGTATTGCTCAAAATCAACGAGAAAGTAGCAGGGCGCTTGGTCAGGAACATCATCCTCGTTCCCAACATCAACGAACTGGAGCAGGTAACGGTAACCAATAGGCAAAATCAGCTTACCAATACCAGTACCATCAATATTGCCGATTTGCCTTCCTTGCCTTCGGTTTCTGGTAATTTTGAAGCCATCTTAAAGACTTTGCCAGGTGTTTCTACCAATAACGAACTCAGTTCGCAATACAGTGTTAGGGGTGGCAGTTTCGACGAAAACCTGCTTTACGTAAACGATGTGGAGATCAACAGGCCTATTTTGATCAGGAATGGACAGCAGGAAGGACTTAGCTTTATCAATGGCGATCTGGTAACCCGCGCCAAGTTTTCGGCAGGAGGTTTCGAGGCCCGTTATGGCGACAAGCTATCATCGGTGCTCGACGTGAGGTACGATAGGCCCGACAGCAATCAGCTGTTGCTTACTACGGGGCTTTTGGGCACTTCGCTTACGGCTAAATATGTGCAGCCCAAAAGCTATCTGTTGGTCGGCCTGCGTTACAAGAACAACAGCAACGTGCTGAACCAGCAAGACAACAAGGGGAGCTATAACCCCAATTTTGGCGATGCCCAGGTGTTGTATCAGTATAGTTTTTCAGACCGGTTTAGCCTGAGTGCCTTGGGCAGCTTCAATATGGGGCAGTTCAAGTTGGTGCCCGAAGACCGGGAAACCCAATTTGGTACGCTCGATACCCAATTGCGCTTAAATATTGCTTACAATGGACAGGAAATAGATAGTTACCGTACCTCTGGCGGCGCCGTAACAGCAACCTTTAGTCCCCAACCCAATTTGGTCATCAAATGGATCAATAGTTATTTCAACACCAAGGAAAGAGAGCGGTTTGACATTGAAGGGCGTTATGTTTTTGATGAGCTGGAGCCAGGCTTCAGCGGAGGCGGCTTTACTACGGTAAGGGCTAACCGCGGAATAGGTACCTACCTGAACTATGCCCGCAACAGCCTCAATTCGCAGAGCTACAGTTCGGAAATAAAGCTGGATCAGAATTTTAACAATCATCTTTTCTCATGGGGAGGCAGGTTCGAATACAATAATTTTAGGGATGAACTGAGCGAATATCACCTTACCGATTCGGCAGGCTACATTTTGCCTTATGATTCGAAAAAATTCTATGTAGATCAGGCTATTAGTGCCCAGAATAAGCTCGATATTTTTAATTATACCGCATTTATCCAAGACAGCTATAGTCTCACCAAGAATACAGACCTGCAGATCGGCATACGGGGAAACTACAACAGCCTCAATTCGCAGTTTTTGCTCAGCCCGCGCCTGCTATTGGCCTATCGGCCACCAAGCAACAACAAGATCATCCGTTTTACTGCCGGGGTTTACCAACAGGCGCCAACTTATCGCAGCATCAGGGCATATGACGGAACGCTGTTTGTAGGCCAAAAGGCGCAGCGCTCTTACAATACCTCGGCCAGCTTCGATTATGCTTTCGATGGATTGGGTACGCGTTTGAAATTTAGTGCCGAAGCCTATTTTAAATATGCCGACAGGTTAATTCCCTATGTAGTCGACAATGTGAGGATCAAATACCTGTCAGACCAGCTAGCCAAGGGGCATACTTATGGCGCTGATTTTAGCATAGGCGGAGAATTTGTAAAAGACTTGGTTTCTTATTTCAGGCTTTCGCTGATGAAGGCCGACCAGGATATCATTGGCGACTCGTATACCAAAAAAGATGCATCCGGACAGTTGGTTACCATCTATCCTGGCTATTTGAAGCGGCCAACGGATCAGCGTGTTAATTTTTCGATATTTTTTCAGGATAGGCTGCTGAAAAGTCCAACCTATAAGGTACATTTGAACCTGTTGTACGGATCGCGTTTGCCAATTGGTTCGCCTCAAAGCGACCACTACTCTGACGATTTCCAAATCCCTGCCTATAAGCGGGTTGACATTGGGTTTTCTAAGGATTTTTTAGACGATGCCGCACTGCGGAAGCCTAAATTACTGGATAAGTACTTTAGTTCGTTTATTGCTTATTTTGAAGTTTTTAATTTGCTCAATGTCAATAACACGGTATCTTATTTGTGGCTTAAAGACGTTGACAATGTACACTATGCCGTACCTAATTATCTAACCGGCCGACAGTTCAATTTTAAATTGATCTTAAAGTTCAAAAACCGCCAATAATTAGGATGTAAAGTGTTAAATTTACACTAACTAAAAATCAAATAAAAATGAGACACAATTTTGGAGCAGGTCCCTGCATTTTACCTCAAGAAGTATTCAAACAAGCTTCTAGAGCGGTTGTAGATTTTAAAGACGGACTATCAATTTTGGAAATTTCTCATCGC
>JBCNPG010000365.1:0-4058 GCA_039593445.1 Pedobacter sp. | reverse complement strand
CGTGATGTCATTTGGCACCTATGCCCCCATAAATTTTGGAAGTTTAGCCGTTACCGCTTTTCCCAAAAAACACGATGCGGCTGAACCGCATAGCTTTGTGGTGAGCTGCAATGGCGTTACCGTTGGTGTTTTTACCGATATTGGCGACCACTGCGAGCATGTAATCCATCATTTTAAACAGTGCCATGCGGCGTTTTTAGAAGCGAATTATGATGATGAGCTGTTGGACAAGGGGCGATATCCCTATTTTTTGAAAAACCGGATCAGGGGCGGAAACGGACACTTGTCTAACCAAAAAGCACTCGACTTGTTTCTCAATTACCGGCCGGCCCACATGAGCCATCTCTTTCTATCGCATTTGAGCAAAGACAACAACTGCCCGCAACTGGTACAGGAACTGTTTCAGCAACATGCCAACGGCACGGAGATTGTGGTCGCTTCCAGGTTTCAGGAAACGCCTGTTTATGCTATTACGGCATGAAAGCGATCGGCTTCTTCCTATTTTTTCAAACCCAGCCTTTTATCACTGGCTGAGCCTGCCTTGTAGTTGCCTAGATTTCTTCCAGCCTTGTTCCGCTGGCATTGACGTCAAGCCGATGCCTTACACCACATTTAAGGGCAAAATTGGCCCGCTGGTGCCCCACCGGAAAATCAAAGCAGATGGGGTAATCGTATTCTTTTACCTTTTCGAGCACAATAGCGGCTAAGGTTTTGCCAAAAGCTTCACCTTCGTCGTCGGGTTTTACTTTAAAGCCTCCTACAATGAGTCCCCTTAATTTGGCCAGTTTGCCACTGCGCTTCAGGTTATAAAACATGCGGTCTATGCTGTACAGGTATTCGCCAGTATCTTCTACAAACAAGATTTTTCCATCGGTTTCGATTTCAGAAACGCTTCCAGCCAGATTTTCGATACAGCGCAAGTTACCACCGACAAGCTCGCCCTGCGCACTTCCCATCCTATTGTCGTTGCTATAGGGAGCAGAATATTTCATCTTTTCGCCTTTTAAGGCCTGTGCAATCGAATTGATGGTATCTACTTGGATAGGTTCGGCCTTGGTCCAGTCGGACGGAAAGCTGTTGCACATTTTGGAGTGGATGCTGGCTACCCTATAATTGCTGTTGATATGGCAATGCAATACCGTAATGTCGCTAAAACCGATGAGCCATTTAGGCGATGATCGATAGGCGCTGAAGTTGAGTTGGTCTACAATCCGTACCGCACCATAGCCACCCCGCGCGCACATGATGGCTTTGATCTGCGGATTATCCAACATGTCCTGCAAATCGGCCAAGCGCTCCTGGTCGGTACCTCCAAACGTAAAATCCCTCGCCCCCACGGTTTTGCCTATTACAACATTAAAGCCCCAGCTTTTCATCTGTGCCACTGCAGGCTCTATGTCGGCCTCGGTAATGAAGCCAGCCGGACAAGTGATGCCAATGGTGTCGCCAGGAATCAAATATGGGGGGATTTTCAGCTTTTTGGCTGTTGCGGTTTCGGAGAGTACGGTTGTACTGCTTTTAAACGACTGCAGGAGCAAAGAAGCCGGAATAATAGAAGAAAGGAAATATTTGCGGTTCATTTGCAAGCAAGTTAACAAACTCTGGCAATTCGCCAAAATAGGCAACCGTAACTAAACCGTTGCCGGTGCCTCTGCCAGCTGCGCCGAAAGACTAGCTCCTGCTACCAACAATTCTTGCGTAATGTTTTTGGTATAGGTGGCTATTTCAGCCTTAAATTCGGTAACCGATGCTCCCGCCCTGATTTCTTCCAAACGTTTTTCCCACTGTCCGGTAAGTTCGGCCTGTGCAATCTTTTTGTCTTTTACGATTTCATAAACGGCTAATCCTTTAGGGGTGGGCACCAGGTTTCTTTTCTCGCGGATGATATACTCCCTAGTCAGCAGGGTTTCGATAATGGCCGCCCGGGTTGCCGGCGTTCCCAATCCACTGTCTTTCATGGCATAGCGCAATTCTTCGTCTTCGATTTCCTTGCCTGAGGTTTCTAGTGCTTTTAGCAAAGAAGCCTCATTGTACAAAGGTTTGGGCTTGGTTTGCTTTTCTAGCAGGGCTTTGTTTACAATAGGGAGCAATTCTCCTTTTTTTACTTTAGGCAAAGCTGGATTGTCTTCGTCCTTTTTATCGTCTTCTACCTCATTAAATACCGAACGCCAGCCAGCAGAGCGGATTACCGTACCATTGGCCTGAAATGTAGTACCTGATTCAATCGTGATTTTGGTTACTTCCTTTACGCATTCCTGGTGGAAGGCTTCGAGCATTCGGCCCACCACCAAATCATAAATAGCCTGATGGTCCTTGCTCAGGTGCTGGGGTTGTATGCCTGTTGGTAAAATGGCGTGGTGATCGGTTACTTTCTTGGCATTCACGCTGCGCTTGTTCAAGGCAGCGGTTTGGAGAAAGCTTGCCGACCTGCCAAATTCAGGATGTACCACCAGGTTATTGATCAAAGCGGGTACGGTGGCAAAAATATCATCGCCGATGTAACGGCTACCTGTACGCGGATAAGAAACCAGCTTGCTTTCGTACAGGTTCTGCAACAAGTTTAAGGTCTGATCGGCTGTAAAGCCATGTTTTTTATTGGCTTCTTGCTGCAGGCTACTCAAATCGTGCAAAAGCGGCGGTGGTTCTTTTCTTGGCTTGGCCTCAACGGCCGTAATGTTTCCACCTTGTGCAATGCCCGAGGCTACATCTTCCACCTTGTCGAATATGGCTTGTGCCTCCTCCTGGGTTTTGTAATTGGCTACCGATATGGCTTTAAACTGTTGGCCATCTTTATCCAATTGGATGCCAATCTGAAAATAGGTTTGCGGTACAAAATTCTTGTTTTCCAGGTATCGGGCACAAACCATGGCCAAAGTTGGCGTTTGTACCCTGCCTAAAGAAAGAACGCTTTTATTGCCGGCCGAAATACTTAATGCCTGTGTGGCATTCATGCCCACCAGCCAATCTGATTCGGAACGGCAATGGGCCGAATTAAACAAGGTATCATAATCGCTGCCTGGTTTCAGGTTCCTAAAGCCATCTTTAATGGCTTCGTCGGTCTGCGAAGAGATCCACAGCCTTTTGAAAGGTTTTTTGCATTTGAGGAAGTAATAGATGTAGCGAAAGATCAGCTCCCCTTCGCGCCCGGCATCCGTTGCCACAATAATTTCAGTCGCCTCGTCGAACAGTTTTTTAATGATATCGAGTTGCTTTCTCACGCCCGGATCTTCCACAAAGCCGTCTTTGGTTTTGATTTTGCGGATGGCCAATTTGAATTTGGCCGGCAACATGGGCAAATGTTCTTTGCGCCAACCGATAAATCCGTAATCCTGCGGAGGTGCCAATTGAAGCAAATGCCCAAAAGCCCAAGTAAAAGAATAGCCTTTGCCTTCGATGTAACCATCTTTTCTGGTGGTGGCACCAAACACTTTTGCTAACTCACGACCAACGGAAGGCTTCTCGGCAATTACGATCTTCATCTTTCAAATATTCAGTTTTCGGAGCTTAAATATCTAAAAAATATTAGAACCGACTTCAGAAAAGTTTTCCTCATTTTGGCCTTGAGGGCCTATCTGCTTGGCGACAAGGGGTATAAAATAACAACAATACGCTCGTCGGTTTTTTTCCGGCCAGACGAATTGCGGATTTGTAATCCGTTTTGATTTGTTGGTGCCACATCTCGGCCAGCAGTTTCACAAAAAAGCCCCATGTTGGTCGGGAAATGTTTTCTCGGCCAAGCGAACTGCGGATTTGTAATCCGTTTTGATTTGTTAGTGCCAAATCCAATCAACAGTTTCACAAAAAAGCCACCAGGAAGAATCCCAAGTGGCTTTGAATCTATTATTTAATAGGTTGCGATTATGATTTTTTAGGTTTGGCACTCATATAAAATGTGAGTTTGCCACCGTTGGTAATATCACTGTGCTTGATAAAAGGCTTGCTCAATTCCTTTCCATTCAGCAATACTTTTTGTACATACACATTCTTATCGCTCTGGTTCATGGCTTCTACCGTAAAGGTTTTGCCGTTTTCCAAAGTCAGCGTAGCGTTGTTTACTG
>JBCNPG010000364.1:0-4078 GCA_039593445.1 Pedobacter sp. | reverse complement strand
TCATTTTGAAATGCTTTATGATTGGAATATCAGATTGGGTAACTTCTTCAAGAGCAAACAGGCAAGACTGCCGTAAAAAAATACAAGACTCCTTTCCACGGGTTTTAAGATCTATTAGTCTTCCATATTTTTCATATAACTGATCGTTGCCGCCACTAAAGTAAAAAAGCTCTTTAAGTTGAGTGTCGAAACTAGTATCTATTACCTTACTTTTTCGACCTTTCAATCTGAAATTTAACCCTGCGATCTCTACCATCACGTCTACTTTGGAAATTCCAGTCAATAGACTTAATCGGTCGCCTTTGAAATTATCACCAAAAATATCCTTATAGCCAAGTATCAGCTTAGTAGTTGGTAAAGAGCCTTTTAATTTCATGATCTTAATATTTAAGTGAAATATAGAAAATTTATACAGCATTGCTATATGGCTTTCCGTAAGGCTGGATTAATCTTACTTCTAAGATTTGCCATATCAGCAAGCACTTTCTTCTTCTTCACCTTTGAATAAATCTGCGTTGTTCGGATACTCGCATGACCGAGCATATAGGATACACTTTCCATCGGTACGCCATTTTCAAGCGTCACTGTTGTGGCAAATGTATGTCTGGCCAAATGAAAAGTAACACGCTTTTTAATATTTGCTTTTTTGGCAACGATCTTGAGATAACGGTTCACAACTTGGTTAGTGTAATAGGGAAATATGGTACCGTTTTCCAGAGAAGCGGGGTCATTTCTGTATTTGTTTATAAATTCCAAAGCTTCCGGCAATAGCAGTACATTGAATTTTCTCTCCGTAAAGTTCTTGGTCTTTTTACGACACATCTCAATCCAGTATTCCCCATCACCGTCCCTAACAATATAGTCTCTGGTTAGACGGACAATATCGGCATATGCCAGCCCTGTAAGGCAACTGAACAGACACATATCCCTTACAATGATGTGCCCGCGTTTCTCCAGTACTACATTTCTCAACCTTTCGAGTTCTTCTAACTCAAGACAGTCACGATCTTTTTGTATTATCTTTCTCTCGAAATGCTGGAACGGGTTATCGTTCATCCATTTATTTTTAAGGGCAATGCCTATCATCTTCTTAAAACGTTCCATGTGCTTCATTACCGTATTGTTGGTGCAGGGGCGTTGTCCCTTGTCTGGAGTACGGTCTAGCATGGACAATCCAAAATCGGTGATGAATACATTATCGAGCTGAGCAAGGTAAATGTCCTTCTTTTTCCTTTTTTTAATCAAAAACTCCTGTAAAAACCTTTCGGTTGTCCTGTAATTCTTTAATGTCCCTTCTTCAAGCAACTGCTTCAATTCAACATTGTGATAATTTAATAGGAAATTGAGCGTATGGGGGTTGATCTCTATACCTTCGGCCTTCGCTTTGACAGTATCAGCCGATAACGGCTGCTTCTCCCGTCTCAAATCGTCATATGCGGTATTAATATCGTTGTTCAGTAATCTGATCTTTTCCCTTGTGGCTACGTCCTCCGCATTTTTGCCCAACAGTTTTTGTTCCTTCTGGTTCCAGTTCGAAATTTTTACCCTGCGTTTGGTTGCGAGGTCTGCAAAGGCACCATTTACGGTTATACGCACGTACAATGGCGCAATTCCATCTTTGGCCTTGTCCTTTTTGAGGAAAAAGGAAATAGAGAATGTGTTTTGGGTTTTCATAAATCCTGTCCATTTATGCCCTTTTTATGCCCTTTTCTAATCCAGTTTAAAACACCGAAATCAAATGCGCATAAAAGGCATCAATTTAAAATTAAACAATTGATAAACAGATATTTAAATCTTAAAATCAGACAATGATACAAGAAAAAAAGAGGGTGTAGAATAGGGCATAAATTCCTTGGTATTTTATGCCCTCAATTGATTTGACAAAAACAGAAAAACCCCCTAAATCGTGATATTTAGAGGGTTTTCGATAGATTTTGACATCTATGTTGTCGGGGTGGCAGGATTCGAACCTACGACCTCCACATCCCAAATGTGGCGCGATACCGGGCTACGCTACACCCCGATCGGTATCTTCAGCTCAAGAATAAATTCTCGAGGCTGCAAAGATATAAAAATACCGACAAAATGATAAAATTTTTAAAAAATATTTAACCATTAGATTTTTTATACACGTTGATGAGTTTGCTGCATAATTAAACTCCAAATCTGTTTGAAATTTGTAGCAGCTTTTTAAAATGCCTACATCGGTTATTTTTTTTTCGTAAATTGTCCTTAGTACAGTAAATCGAGGCACCATGTGGAAAATATACGCCCTACTTTCGGCCTTTTTCGCAGCCACCACAGCCATTTTGGCCAAGGTTGGCATCAAAGGCATCAACGCCAATCTGGCAACGGCCATCCGCACGGTGGTGATTGTTTTCATCGCCTGGGGAATTATATTAGCCACCGGCGAAGTCAAGGAAATCAAAACATTAACCAAGCATAACCTTATTTTCCTGGCACTTTCGGGCGTAGCTACGGGCTTGTCGTGGATCTTCTATTTCAAGGCCCTTGAAAAAGGCGATGTATCGAAAGTAGCTCCAATTGATAAACTCAGCGTGGCCATCGCCCTGGGCTTGGCTTTCCTGATTTTGAAAGAACCCATTGAAGCCAAAACCCTGATCGGCGCTTTGCTGGTGGTGGCCGGGAGCATCATTATCATTCTTTAATCCGCTAATGGTAAAACCTCCTGATCAGGCTCGGCAACGCAACCAGCAACAAAGGCAACCCTACGATAAAGCCACCAATTACAGCAATGGCCAAAGGTTGATGCAGCTGCGCGCCTGCCCCTATACCCAAAGCCAACGGCATCAGGGCAATAATGGCGCCCAGCGCGGTCATGAGTTTGGGGCGCAAACGGGTAGAAATGGCATAAGTAATGGCGTCATCTTTATTCTTTTCGTGCAGGGCCTCTTTAAACTGCAGGAAGGTAAAAATGGCATTCTCGCCAATAATGCCTACAATCATGATCAGTCCGGTATAGCTGCCCACATTCAATGGCGTGTGCGTAATGAATAGCGCCAGGTAACTGCCCGAAATGCCTAGCACGGCAATGACCAAAATGAGGAAGGCGATCTTAAAATCCTTGAACAGGAACAGGATTACGCTGAATACCAACAGGCTCGATGCAATGAGAATGGTCAGCAGTTCGGCAAATGATTGTTGCTGCTCTTTGTAGGCACCACCGTATTCGATATGGTAACCTGAAGGCAAGTTGATTTTTGAGCTGACCTCCTTTTGGATAGCTTTCATGGCACTGCCCAAATCGCGGTTTTCCAAACGGGCCGTAATCACCCCTATCGACTGCAGGTTTTCTCGCTGCACCTCGGCACTGCCTGCCTGAATTTCGACCTTGGCCAACTGCTGTATCGGAATAGCTGTTCCGTTGGGCAAAAATAGCTTCATCCTGTCGATATCCTGTATGCCGAAGCTACGGCTGTTGGGATAGACCATGCGAATGGGCGACAGCAACTGTTTATCGTATAAATCACCAATCAGGCTGCCCTGCATGGCCGTTTGCACCTGCGTTTGGAAACTTGCAGGGGTAACGCCATACTGAGCCAATAAATTGAAATCGGGCTGAATATTGACCGTTGGCCCTGAAAGCACAATACCATCAAAAACATCGGCCGTACCGTTTACCTTCGAAATTATAGCCGCCACTTTTTTAGAAAGTGCTTGCAGTGTTGCCTGGTCGTTGCCGAAAACCTTCACCTCGATGGGCTGCGTTGCACTCATCAGGTCGCCGAGCATATCTCCTATCACTTGCCCAAAATCGACAATCAAAGCTGGCTGACTACTTTCAATTTGACTACGGATCTCCGAAATCACCTCTTCGGTGCTTTTGGTTCTGTCTGGCTTCAGCTGGATCAGGTAATCGCCAGTGTTGGGTTCGGTAATAAAAAAGCCCATTTGGGTACCTGTACGTCTCGAATAGGCTTGCACCTCAGGTATTTTGACCAGCTTTTTTTCTACTTCCCGCAGCATCCTATCGGTTTCTTCGAGCGAAGTTCCAGGCGGCGAAGCATAATCGAGTACGATGCTGCCCTCGTCCATTTCGGGCAGAAATCCGGTTTGC
>JBCNPG010000363.1:0-4096 GCA_039593445.1 Pedobacter sp. | reverse complement strand
CATTACCATGATCTGTTAATTATGCCAGCTTTTTTCAATTCTTTTGTTCATTTGGTTTTTATGGGCATCATTGCACTATTTCCAGTAGTCAATCCCATCGGATCGGCCTTCATGGTCAGCCCTTATTTCGAGCGACTGAGCACCAGCGAAAAAAGAAAGGCAGTAACCAAGATCGTATTGTATGCTTTGCTGATCTGTACGGTGTCGTTGTTTGCTGGGCATTGGATCTTGGAATTGTTTGGCATTTCCATCCCGATTGTGCAGCTGGCAGGCGGTATCATGATCTGTAAAATGGGTTGGGAGTTTTTATCAGGAGATGAAGAAAAAACACCCAATCAGGCCGATGAAACCACAGCAGACGAGCCTTTTACGGCCTATCAGCATATCAAAGACAAACTCTTCTACCCCATCACTTTTCCGGCCACTACCGGGGCGGGCACCATTTCGGTGTTGTTTACGCTCAGTGCGCACAGCACTACGGTAGGCTCCATGGATTATTATGTAAATACCGCAGCCATATTGGTTTCGATCTTAGCCATGTGCATCCTCATTTACCTGTTTTACTTCAATACCAAAACGCTGATCCAATTTTTGGGCAAGAACGGAGAAAATATCGTTAACCGCATTTCGGCCTTTCTTATTTTCTGCGTTGGCCTCCAGATTGCTTTTTCGGGATTAAAAACACTGCTCAAACTCTAGCGACTATCGATTTTCTAAGGCAAAAGCTCAAAGCAGCATCGGTTTAACTGTTCAGTTGCGAGGTAATGGCAAATCGACAAAAAAGGTAGTGCCATGAGGCTGGTTATTCTCGAACCAGATCTTGCCATCATGGGCTTCTACAATCTGCTTCGAAATGGCCAAGCCCATACCAAAGGGCTGTTCGCCAGCCGTACCTGGCCTTTTGGCTTCGGTAAACAGATCAAATATTTTCTCGCTCAATTCAACTGGGATGCCAATGCCCTCATCTTTTACCAAAATGCGGATCCCCTCGGCACTTTTAACCATCTTTACTTTAATTTGTGCTTCATTGGGGCTGAACTTGATGGCGTTGGCAATCAGGTTACTGATAACCCTCCAAAGTTTTTCCCTGCTGGCCGATAGCGTTGCGGGCACCGTTTCCAAGCTAAGCAACTGTTTCTTGGCATCGGCCTTGCTCTGCAGCAGCGAAACGCAGTACTGCAGCATTTCGGCAATATCAATAGGTTCTTTCTTCAGTTCGTCGCTGCTGAATTGCAATTGTAAAAGGTTGTCGACCAGCTCTAGCGAATGTTGCCCCGAGGTTTTCATCAGGTCGAGCATAACGCGGTCCTCCTCGGACCGGTCCGGCTCGTCAAACATCATGCTGGCGATAGAATACATCCCTCCTATCGGATTGCGCAGATCATGGGCCACAATCCGCATCATGCGGGTATTGTCTGCCTGACTTTGTTCCAATGCGCTCAGCGCTTCCTTCATTTGGTTATTCTGTTGCTTGGTGAGCCGTAAATGTTTGCGGATATAAACCACCGTAGCTATAGCCAACACTAGGGCTACACCCGCCAATATGGACAAGGCTACCTGATAGGCATAGCGGCTTTCCAACGATTTCACCTGCTCGTCTTTGAGCGCGTAATCGATATAATCTATACCCGATTCGATGTTCCGCTTGGCTTCAATGTCGTGAAGATTGATGAGCTTTTTGCTATAAACCGCAGCCGTAGCCTGATCATTGCGAACGTCGTAAAAATCAAATAATTTCCGCGCCAACAATTCGCTATAATATTGGTATTCATTACGGTCGGCAATGGCCAAGGCCTGCTCGTAATAAGCCACCGTTTGCTCAGGATTGGTGGCTTCCAATTGCTGGGCTATATCGATGAGCATGTCCATGGATACATAATAAAGCCTTTTGTCAATGGCCGACTTAATAGTTTGGCTTAACAACGCCAGTCCTTCGCTTCGTTTGCCATGGCTAATCATATCATCGGCAATTAACTGGTCTATGGCCAGCAATGTCCTTTTGTCGTTGTATTTGGTGGCGATGGCCTTGGCCACCTTGATGTAGTTATGGGTAGCCAAACGGTCAAAGTGGTTTGGATAGGCCAATAGGTAATTATAGATGACCAGCGACCTGATCGAATCTCGCTGTAATTTTTTAGCCTGTTCAAAAGTCTGGCTAAAGCGCTGAATAGCCTTATCGTCTTTGCCCATCTCTTGATAAACCATGGCAATGTTCATCATAGCCTGTATGCAATTGCTCGAATCGGCCAACTTTTTATAGGTAGTATAGCCTTCGTTATAATAGCGTAAGGCCAACTGAAAATTACCTTTGATATCAAAGAAAACGCCAAGGTTGTTCAGCGCATCGGCCTTGCCTTTGGCGTAATGGTGGCGATCGGCAATTTCGCGCGCTTTTTTGGTGAAATAGAAGGTGCTATCGGCATTTTTTTCATACAAGAGCATCGCCATCCTATTCAAGGCATCCACATAGCGAAGGCTATCGCGAATATTAGGCAACGAAGCCTGGATATTTTTAAGCTCACTGCTTTGCCCAAAGCAAAAACTACAGGCAAGTAACGAACAGCAACAAAACAATAGCCATTTTTTCATATTAATTAACATTGATGTAAAAAATGATGGCAGAAGAAGCTTTGCTAAAACACCAAACCCTATCCTATAGGCTAATCTGTCATTGGTAATTGGTTTCTCACTAATTTAATCATTTATAGAGATTTAAAACAATTAACTATAAATTAAAAAACCCGCTTCTTGATGAGAAGAGGGTTTCCTGCTTTAAGCAATATCAATCACTTAGGCAACGACGTTTCAGTCTGTTTTAAATCATAGCAAGAGTATTTTGGCTAAGTGTTTTTTGGGTTGGCAGGTGCAACCGTATCGCTATGGTTTTCGCTGTTTGCTTTTTGCTTGGTGGTATCCATATCCGGTTGCGATCCTTCTACCGCTTTTGGCGTAGGCGTTGTGGTCGTTCCGTTGGTACGCTCGTCTTCCAGGTGGGTAGCGCTATCTATATCTGCCTGGTTCTTTGCCCTTTTACGCTCCTCAGTTGCGTTTTGGCCGTCATTTGACTGGTTATCTCGATTCATCATCCCTTAATTTAGTTCAACATCTTGGCAATTAAGATTACCGTTTGCTGTGCGGCAAGCTATTCAATTACCTTACCTATAAGCAATTATCGGCCATAAAAAGTTTTAAATTATTTAAAATCAACCATTTGGAATTAGCCGAATCAGAAACAATTTCAATTTAAACCACCCTCAGGCGTTCTTCTTCCAAATCGATCTGATACAGTTGGTTGCGGATAATTTCTTCGCTAACGCTTGCATCTTTATTAAGCTCTACCAGGTATTGGCGCTGATATTCGAGCATTTCGAGGTAAATGGCCTTGGTTTTGCCGCTCATCCAAACGTCATTATCAGCTTTCAGTTTTTCTTCCCAATGGGTCAAAAGCCGCTGCAGGCCCACATGATTGTGCGGGTCGTTATCGTATTTGTTTTTAAGGAATTGATGCACATGAACCTTAAGGTCTCTTTTTAGCTTTTTGGTGGCTTCCTCTTCCGATTCTTCGTTCATCCCGTCGAAGATGCGGCCATATTTGATGAGGTAAGGCAAAGTAAGGCCTTGTACCACCAAGGTAAGCAGTATGACCACAAACGTAATGAACAAGATCAGGTCTCGGTGGGGGAAAAATCCGCCATGATCAAATTTAACGGGTATAGACAGGGCTGCGGCCAAAGATACTACGCCCCGCATGCCTGTCCAGCCCAACATGAGGGGCATCAGCAGCCGTCGGCGCTTAGAACTAGCGCGAGGCGCCACGCTGGGCCGAAAAATAAGGGTTGCCACCATGGCTGCATAAGAACTCACCATCCGGGCACCGATAAGCACTCCGGTTACGACGACACCATAACCAATTGCGGTAGACAAGGGCATTCCCGTGGCACGAATGCCATCTACAATTTCGGGAAGCCCCAAACCGATGATCAAAAAAACAATCCCGTTGAGAATAAACACAAAACTTTCCCATACACTGTAGCCTTTGATGCGGCTGGTACTGTTTAAAAAGAGCAGCCTCCGGTTGGCCATAAACAACCCCCCA
>JBCNPG010000362.1:0-4097 GCA_039593445.1 Pedobacter sp. | reverse complement strand
GGTATTGATGGCTTCAAAATTTTTGTCGCACGACGAAAGGCTGATTCCAAATGCCAGCAACAAGCTATAACTGATTTTAATTTTAATTCTTTTCATTTCTTTTTCAATTAAAGACCAACCACTAAACGGGCTCCAAATGTTCGTGTAGAAGGCAACTGGCCGGTTTCGAAACCTTGTGTAATATCTGATCCGGCAAGCGTTCCAAACTCTGGATCGAATGCTGGCCATGGCGACCAGATGAACAGGTTACGACCATATACGCCTATTGTTACCTTATTCAATCCTAAACTGCTAACCAGTCTTTTGCTCAAGGCATAAGTAATGTTAGCTTCCCTAAACTTGAGGTAATCGGTTCTGAAAATACTACCCTCGGCTTGATCTGAGCCGTAAAGCGAGGTATAGTAATTTTCGAAATTGGTAGCGATTACATCGTTCTTACGGAAAGTGCCATCTGGATTTTGAACCACACCAGGTCCGATAATGCCATTGTAGCGACCTGGCAAGGTTACTTTGAGCTTACCCAAAGCGGCCATCCTCGAAAAGGTAAGCGAGTGGCCAACGGCTCCAAGTTGCGCATCGAACAAAACATTGGTACTAAACGAACCATAGCTGATGCCTGTACCAAAGCTGAACCTGAATTTAGGAATGGTATTTCCGAGGTACATCAGATCGGTCGTGTTGATCTTGGCGTTCCCGGTCACGGCGTCGTATATGATCTGACCGTCCGGCGAGCGCATAAAGCCCCTACCGTATAGATCGCCCATGCTGCCACCAACGTTAGCAACTACCTGGGCACCACCTAAGGCACCCGAACGCAAGATAACCGAACTGTCGGCCAGCTCCTTGATCTTGTTGCGGTTGGCCGAGAAAGTTCCATTCAACGTCCACTTGAAGCTTCTGCGCTGCAGCACGGTACCATTTGCCGAAAGCTCGATACCTTTGTTGTCAACCCTTCCGGCATTGAAGATGGCGACGCTGTAACCAGTGGCCCGGTCTACCTGGCGACTAAGAATCTGATTTTTGGTATTGCCCATGTAGGCCGCAAAATCGAGGTTAAGCCTATTTTTAAACAACCTCAGCTCAGCACCTACTTCGATAGTGGTGGTTTTAAGCGGTTTAAGGTTCGGATTTGGCAATATACTCGGATTGGTCATGGCACTATCTGGATAAATCCCATTAGCTGCCAAGGCATAATTATAAGCCGTACGATAAGGTGTAGTGCCTCCGCTACCCACAATAGAAATCGAAGCTCTTACTTTGGCAAAATTGATGGCCTTTGGCATGCTCCATAAATCTGATGGCACAAAAGACAAACTCGCCGAAGGATAGAAAAATCCAACGTTATCAGTACGGGTTGGCGTAGCTAATACGCTGCTCCAGTCTTTACGTCCGGTTAGGTCTAGATAAAGGTAATTTTTATAGCTTACCGACATGGTGCCATAAAAGCTGTTGATTCGGTATCTGGCCGTATCGGGAACCGATATTAAAGGACTGGCATTGTTATCTAGCCTATAAACGCCAGGAACGATCAATCCATCGGCACGCAGTTCGGCTTTTTTATATTCGTTCCGCAATTGGCTACCACCTGCACTGACCGAAAAATTAACCGAACGGCCCAATTGTTTTTGGTATTTGAGCATGAAATCGGCGCTGGCTTCATACGAATTGATGTTTTGCTCCCTATAAGAGCCTTGTGCAAATTTATTGCCGGCAGCATCGTATGGACGCTTGGTTTCGCGTACATCTTTGTTCATATCTAAAGTAGCCCTTACCATTAAGCTGAGCGCTTTGGTAAAGTTATAGGTAGCCTGAACGTTTCCGGTCAGGCCATTACGCCTTTGGGCATTAATGTATTGCTCTGATATGGCATAAGGACTTTCGGGATTGGTTGTGGTAATATTTACAAATTGTAGCAACTCCTTACCTGGTGCCCAGTAATCTCTATACCAATCCACATTAACGTTGGGTTGGGCAAACATAAACCAGTACATCAGCGATTGGTTGCCATAACCCGTAGCCGGCAGGTTGTCGCTATGCCTGTTGTTGTAGGCCGCCTTTACCGATAGGTTCAGGTTTTTGGTGATTTTTGAATTGGCCGACAAAGATACCGACGTTCGCTCTAAACCTGTATTTGGTACAATCCATTCGTTATTGCCATGGCTTGCCGAAAAGCGGATTCCTACTTTTTTAACGGTACCATCAATGCTTACCGAGTTGGAGGTTTCGTAGCCGGTTCTAAAAAAGGCATCGATAGGATTTTGATAGGCAACCCAAGGCGTTCTGGTTGTGCCGCGGGTTTTCGTGGCCGGATCATATTGATAATACATGGCGCCGGGCGTAAAAGGAGCTCCCCAAGTGGCACTGGTTGCGTTGGTACTTGCACCATCTTCGGTAGCGCCATAAGAGAAATAAGGCACGCCATACTGGCCCTGACCAAATTCGGTTTGTACATCGGGGCCACGGTTCACCTGTTCCCACGACGTATTGGAAGTAAAGGTTATCCCAATTTTTTTCCTTTTGGCATTGGCCGATTTAGTTGTGATGATCACCGCTCCATTGGCGCCTCGCTGACCATACAAGGCAGCTGCACCCGGACCTTTCAAAATGGTCACGCTTTCAATATCATCGGGGTTCAAATCGTTAAGGGCGCTTCCAAAATCGGGTGGCATAATATCTCCAGAAGTCCCGTAAACACCTCCAGATGAAGCCGCCGTACGTCTAGAACTGCTGCTGGCCACTACCCCGTCAATAACGATGAGGGCCTCATTATCGCCCGTTAGGTTGTTTTCGCCTCTTAAAATGATTTTGTTAGATCCGGCAGGTCCGCTATTGCGCACCAAGTTCAGTCCCGCTACCTTTCCCGATAGGGCATCGGTCCAGTTGCTTGAAATGGCATCGGTTAGCTGGGTGCTGTCTATTTTGGTAACCGCATAGCCCAGCGATCGTTCTTCGCGCTTGATGCCCAGTGCAGTAACCACCACTTCGTCTAAAGCAGTACTCGAAGCTTTAAGGGCTACATGAAGCGTAGTAGTTTGGTTGGCCACAATTTTAACCTGCTGGTACCTGGCAGTTTCGAACGAAATATATCTTACCGCGATGGTATAGGTATTTGGTTCGAGGCTTATACTAAAAGTGCCATCATTGGCGCTTTGAATGGTCCTGTTGGCCTCTGCGATATGAATCACAGCTGCCGGAATTGGGCTTCCATTATCGTCGGTTACCCTACCCGTCAATTTTCCGGCACTTGTTACCTTCTTAATGATCAGGATATTTTTATCGCCCGATACTTTGAACGTAACCGGCAAATCTTTCAAGATCAGGGTCAGAGCTTCGGCAACTGTACGTTCTTTGTGTGCAATCTGTATTTTCTGTTGGTCGTTCAGTTGGCTGTTATTGTAGCTGATGCTCATGCCACTCAATTTTTCGAGTTGCTCAAAAGCCTGCTTAATTGTAATGTCGTTTGCACCGAACCTAATTTTCTTATCGGTTTGTGCATGCACTTGTGCGGGCAACAGCTGCATCAAGAGCAATACCATGCAAATCAGTGTCTTTATTGCAGGTTGATGGACATTTATAATCCACCGGAAATTAATTTTCATATATTTATTCAATTTTTTACTAATAAATGCGTTTGTCAGCGTGTTTGAGGAAGCCAGAGCCGTTACCAGCGAACTCTGTTTTTTTTTGTGAAATCGTAAATCTTTTATACCATAGTTTTCCGTTCTTTAATAAATAGTGATGTTGTCTTGTTTAATGTCGTATCTGGTGCCCGTGAGTTTCGAAAGCACCTCCATAACCTGCTTAATGCCACATTTGTCGAATTTTGCAGTTATTTTCAATTGGGCAGTCTGGGCTTTCCTGAAACTGATTTTTACATCGTAGGTACGCGCTATCGAAGCAGCAATATCCTGTAAGGGCATGTTGTAAAAAACCAGCCTGTATTGTTTCCAGCCACTTACATCCGTGGCCTTGACCTGCTTTCTTGCAATTTTTTCCGTAAAGGCGTCGATAAGCAACTGCTCATTGGGCAACAGGAAATTGAGGGTATCTTGTTGATGGGCCCTTTGCAGCAGCACGCCTACCTTCCCGGTTTCTAC
>JBCNPG010000361.1:0-4108 GCA_039593445.1 Pedobacter sp. | reverse complement strand
CAAGATAGCAGGTATTTTTGGTTTGCACGCAATAAAAAGGAAAAATATGTCCTTTTAGCAGTTAATGACTTACTTCAATTGTTCTGCCTTTGAGCTCAAACTTGAAATGCTTGGCTTTGGCAATGATATCCAGTACTTCGTCCAGATTTTTTGTCCTCGAAATTTGGCCTGTAAATGTTTCCTCCGAAGGCGGATCTACAAAATCTATTTTTACATCGTACCATTTGGCTAACTGGGCCATAATTTGGGCAATGTTTTCGTTGTTAAAGTTGAAATAGCCTTCTTTCCAGGCAACTGCATCAGCTACCTCTACAGCGTAAACCTTCACCTGGTTGTTTGCTACAACTGCCTGTTCGCCAGGATTGAGTGTTTTGGCAATAATTTGCCCTTTACCGGTCATCGTTACTTTCACTTTTCCTTCCAACAACGTGGTTTTCGCCGCTGTTTCATCTGCATAGTTTTGGATGTTAAAATGTGTGCCCAAAACTTCAATGCTTTGCGAATTGCCGACAACTACAAAACTATGTTTTTCGTCTTTGGCTACTTCAAAATAACCTTCTCCGCTAAGTATTACGCTTCTGTTGCCGGTAAATACGGCAGGAAACCGAATAGAAGATGAAGCATTGAGCCAAACCTTGGTGCCATCAGACAAAACAAGCTGATATATACCTCCTTTTGGCGTACTTAATGTATATTCCTGGCCCGCATCGGCTGGGTTGATGCCCGAAAGCAATGTACCGTTGTTATAGCATAACCTGGATTCCTTAAGCATAATTCCAGTTTGGCTTTCGCTCAAGGCAATACGTTTGTTGTTGGGCAAGGTTAGCAATGCCTTATAGCCACCGGCCTTGATGCCACGCTGTGCTACCTGTTCGGCCAGCGAAAGTGCGGTTTTCTTTTGATAAAAATAGAGGCCAAGCCCCAATATGCCCACAATGCTGGCGGCGATCCCAATTCTTGTCCACAGGCGTTTAAGCATGGGCTGTGTTTTTTGCCCAGGATTCGTCACAACATCTGCACGAAAGATATGGCCAAGGGTCTGCTCCTGTTGTTGCGCTGTTAGCTCAACGGGGGCGACCTTATCAAATGCCTCGGCAAGCTTATCCTTAATTTCAGCTTCAAATATCGGATCGTCAATATAGTCCCATAGCTCGACCTTGTCTGCTTCGGTAATGGTTTGCTGCAAATAAAGTCCGATCAGTTCCTGGAGCCTCGAATTGGTTCTTTCCATATCTTTTTGGCCTAAAACAGGCCTCTTCTTTTAACAAGGACTTGGCGGCCAATTTAAAGCTGCCGGCGACCAAGCCTTAAAGTAAAAGTAAGATTTTAGAACATTTTTAGCGACATTTTTTTAACGTCTAATCGCTTACCAAGTGCCTGTTAACGGTTGCCGGAGAAAAGCAGTTTAAAACCCAAGCCAATCATAACCACTCCTGCTACCCTTTCAAAGCCAGATTTTAACTTGTCGAACCTTGGATATTTAGCCATACTGGCAAAACCAAAGGCCAATATGCCAAACCAAATTAAGTGGATGAGTGCAATAGCCAAGCCATAAAGCAGCTGCTGCCATAAAGGCGTTGCCGGGCTGACCAACTGCACAAAAATGCTCACGATGAAAATAGTTGTTTTAGGGTTGGTTACATTGCAGATAAAACCTTGGCGCAGCGCTTTTGCAGGCGATAAAGGCTGAATAATAGCTTTTTCGCCACTACCGGCAACCGCCTTCCCCTTTGTCCAGCTCATTTTGATGCCGATATAGATCAGGTATAAGGCACCAATGGTTTTGAGGATGGTAAAAAGCAAAACAGACTGCGAAATGATATAGCCAATCCCTAAAATGGTGTAGGCCACATGGATCAATACGGCCAAAGCAATGCCGATAGCCGTGTACATGCCCACACTGTGGCTATGCAATATGCTATTGCGGGTTACTACTACGAAATCTGGTCCGGGACTAATCGTGGCCAAAGTGGCAATGGTTAAAACTGTAAGGAGCTCTGTCATGATGTTTAAGCTGATAAATAATGAGTATAATTCAGTATTGACACCTGACAACAAAAACCGGGGGTATTAAAAATTTAAATTTTTAGCTGTTGCCCAACAGAATTTTGATGATGCCGCTAAAATTCCACACCTAGATCGAGCAGAATACTTAAACTATTGTGGTTCGTAAACCAGTTGTACCACACCCGACCTGAACGTATTGGTTTTGACCAATTTCAGCTTTACCCTTTCCTTCAGGTTTTCGAACAAAGGTTTGCCGGCACCCAAAGCTATGGGATGTACAGCTATCCGATAAACATCTACCAGTTTTAAATCTATAAATGTTTTGATCAATTGCGCACCGCCATACAGCCAAATATCTTTTCCGCCCTGAGCCTTGATTTCAGCCACTTTATCGGCAATATCCGTATGGACGAAGGTAGCTTTTCCATCATTGGAGGCCTGTTTTGAAAAAACAAACTTTTGTTTGGAATGTACATCCTGCCAAAGTTTTTGTTCAGCCTTACTGGCATCGGCTTGCGGGCTAAAATTGCCCCAGGCATCGTAGCTCACCCTTCCATAAAAGATGGTATCGATGCCCAAAAGAAAGCCTTCAAAGTCCATATCCTCATCCATGATACACCAATCTATTTCCCCGTTCGCCCCTTCAATAAATCCATCCAAAGTTACAGCTAAATCTAAAATTACCTTTTTCATCATGAATAGTTATAAAATTACCCCCTATATCGTTTTCATCAAAAATAGTCGATACAAAAGTATTATTTGCTTAATTTTATCAACGTTGGCTAGGCCAAAATTCAATATATCCAAATCAAAAACAATGAAACGATTAACCCTTCTTTTTTCCTTTATACTCATCAGTTCAATGGCTTTTGCACAAAGCAGCTACCAGAAAATATATGCCTATAATCAATATAATAAGGATTGGGCCTTGGTCAAAACGGTTAGTGGCACTTATGGATTTATTGACCGTAAGGGAAAAGCTGTGGTTCCTGCAATATATGCCAAGATTGAAAAATTTGGGAAATACAATGAAAACCTAGCAATGGTCAAGACGATCAGCGATACCTATGGATTTATAGACCGCAATGGCAAATTAGTTATTCCGGCTACCTACGACTTGAAAGCTATAGAGCTGGATTTTGGTGCGATTTACAAGAAGCATAATCAACCTCAAACAAAGTAGGACGATTGGGGGGCTGAAAACCTCCTTGATCAGAAAAAATGAGCGGCTTCTTTCCAAACTGATCAAAAAGCCCGGCATTAGATAGGCCGGGCTTTTTATATTAGGCATTTTGCAAAGCCTCAATATCGAATTTTTTCATTTTCATATAGGCCTGTAACACGTTTTGGGCCTTTCCCGGATCGCTCAGCAGCTTGGGCAGAATGGTTGGTACTACTTGCCAAGACACGCCAAATTTATCTTTAAGCCAGCCACATTGGCCTTCGCTTCCGCCATCGGCGGTGAGCTTTTGCCAGTAATAATCAATTTCATCCTGTGTTTCGCAATCGATAACGAAGGAAACCGCTTCGTTAAATTTAAACTGGGGACCAGCATTGAGGCCCATGAAGCGCTTGCCGTTCAATTCGAAGGTAACCACCATTTGGTTATCGGCGGTAATTTTCGAATCCTTAAAAACAGTACAGTAGAATTTGGCTGCTGCCTGGGCCTGACCATCAAACCAAAGGCAAGGGTAAATTTGATTTTTCATTGTTTAAGTTTTAATTTCTATCCCAAAGAAAGGCAGATAAGCTGCGCCCAAATAGAACAACCCGGACAATCTTGTTTTAATCCTGCCTGCCAAAGTTGAGGTATGCTTTTGGCGTAATGTGGGTAAATTCCTTAAAACTCCTGATAAAATGGCTCTGATCTGCATAACCATTGTCGAAAGCCACATCGGTTAATTTGTTAAAGTTGCGGCTATTCAACTGCTGAAAGGCCGCATTAAACTGACAGATACGCCTGAAAAGATTAGGAGGCAATCCGATATTACGCTCGAATAAGCGCTGAAAAGTGCGTTCGGTGATATAAAGCTCTTGTTGCACCTTTACAAGCGCATCTTTGGTCGAATTGCCAGCAATGGATAAGGTTGCATACTTGATC
>JBCNPG010000360.1:0-4110 GCA_039593445.1 Pedobacter sp. | reverse complement strand
GGTTAGTACAAGCGAAATTTCCTGCGGAGTTTTGTCGGTCTGTATAAATTGCCTAAGCCAGTTGTATGATATTTTCATGTTTCAGTATCGAGTATGGCGTATTGCATATGGCGCGAGTTTTTTGTACATCTCAATTTGCACTAAGCAATACATTGCTATTAAAACGCAAAGATATTATTTAATGCCGAAAGCAGAAAGGCAGGCGGATAGTTTGACAAAGAAAAATCAATGCATGCCACCACCAAAGCCACTGAGAATGGCTGCACAGGCACCGGCACCAACCACCACCATAATTACGGAAATGATGATGAGCCTCAAACCCGGCTTAACGGGCTGGCCGCTGGAAGATTTTGCAATGACCATGATCAAACCCACCAGAAAAAGTATTCCGGTGAAGGCCCAATACAATAAGGATAGTACAATTATTCCGTCCATAGCTTAAAGTTAATCAATTGGCGTTAATTTTTGCCTAATCGTATCAATTTTATGATCACGGTAAAAAATATTCATGGTTTCAAAAGGCACCATTTTGTATTTGTCGCTCACAATGTGGACACATGATTTTTTTACCGCACGCACATCAAAATCCAAGGGGTCCATAAAATTCATGATGATGATGCGGAACAGGTTGTCGTATTTTAACCCATCGGCCTGTACCCTTGGCAAGCAGCACATCAGTTCGCCAAAGGTACCTTCGGCACAATCGACAGAAACACCGGTACTGAACAAATTGATCATGTGCTCTTTGAGTTTTTCGTCGTGTTCAAATACGATTGTATTTTTTGAATTGTTCAATAAATCCTCCGGATTGATGAGGTTGGTCATCGGAATGACGTCGTCATCAATTTTCAAGGCATAGGCCATGCACAGTGCATCGGGATTGCAGGGAACGGGGATAAGGTCTTGGGGCGTAAAAATAGACTGCTCGTAAATCTTACGGCGCACCTCCGTTAAAGTGATCCGCCCGGCCTGATCGTTGTAATTGTCGTTGCGGCCGGCCACCTGGGTAGGTTGGAAAGTTACCCCCCTTACGCATTTCTGCTTGAGGGCGTAAGCTAAAATATCGCCTATTTCATGGTCATTGAGCCCTTTTTGCAAGGTTACAACCAAAGTAGTTGACACATTAAACTGATTGAGGTTGTCTATGGCCTTGCGCCGCACTTCGGTCAGGTCTTCGCCCCTCAGTTTGGTGAGCACTTCGGCACTGAAACTATCAAACTGGAGATAGATCTCGAAATCGGGCATATAACTGGCCAGCTTCTCTACAAAGCCAATGTCTTTGGCGATGCGGATTCCGTTGGTGTTGACCATAAGGTGTTTGATGGGTTTGGTTTTAGCCAGATCGAGGATGGCAAAAAAATCGGGATGAACCGTTGGCTCGCCACCTGATAGCTGCACCACATCGGGCTCGCCCTCATTGGCCACCACTACATCAAGCATTTTGTCGATTTCAGCCAAGGTACGGTGCCTGCCGTAATGTGGCGACGACATGGCATAACAGGTTGGGCAGCTCAAATTGCAACGGTCGGTTACCTCAACCACGGTTAGGCACGAATGCTGTTCGTGGTCGGTACACAACCCACAATCGTACGGGCAGCCATAATGCACCTTGGTATTAAACTTCAATGGCATTTCCGACTGCTTGTTATAGTTCCTGATCTGCTTGTAATATTCTACATCATCGGCAATCATGACCTTGCTTTCGCCATGCGTACGGCAGTTTTTAAGCATAAATACCTTGGCATCCTGAAAAATAATCTTGGCATCGCAAAGCATGAGGCATTCGGGGCAGAGGCTTTTTGTATAGTCGTAGTAGATATAATCCCTGGTTTTCATAAGCTAATCGGTTTCTTGGCAAAAGCCGTTCTGAACATTCTGATCAAAAACTTGTAGTAATATAGTAATATAAATATGGCCGACCAATGAATGCTGCTCAATTCTAAAAACAAAGGCTGATAAGGCTTCAAAAACTCGACGAAGAATCGATAGAGGAAATAAAGCACCATCAAAAGCTTGAAGCGGTCGCCATTGCGCATTTCTTTGTGCTTAATGAGTTGAAACAGCAGGAAAAGCAGTATGAGGTAAATCATTTCATAAAGCGCTACCGGATGCCTTTTGATGCCATCGCCCAAATCCATGCCCATGAAAAACCGGGTTTCGGTGCCATAAGTGGGTTCGGCAACGCCCATCAAGAAACAACCGATACGACCAATAAACAAAGCAACGATGATTGGGATAACATATAAATCGCCAGAGGCCACCCTTACTCCGATAAACTTTTTGATGAGTTCTACGCCCAAAAGGCCGCCCAACAAACCGCCCGCAATGGTTTTGCTGGCATATAAAATGCTAAAGGTGAGATTAGGCAGTTCGCTTGGCGTTTCTAAAATGGCAATTAGCCTGGAGCCTACAAGCGCACCAACCATGGCCCCCAGCATAATCCACAATCGGTTCTCGTCAGAAATCGGATCCTTGACGCCCTTCCGCAGGTGATAATAAACCCGAATGCCGACAAAGAAAGCCAAGGTTTCGAACAGGTAATGCCAATGGTACAACCTACCACCTAATTCGAACTGAACCGGAAAACCAAGCAATACTAAGCTACCCAAAATCAGCCCCTAAAAATAAAGCCTTACAAAAATCGGCAGGTGATCTGAATAATAACGCTGGTCTTTGCTATCGGACAATACCGCAAATTTTTGCACCTTAAAACCCTTGTTCACGAACACATAATCTATTTTGTCTTTGAGAGGGCTATCCCATTTAAAAGCGTTGAAGGTACCGGTTGGACCATAAGGTGGCTCAACGGAAATGTCTTTGGTATCTATTAAAAAAGATTTGATGGTAGCGATCGCTTCTGTTTCGGGGGTTACGTTTAAGTCGCCGGTAAAAACCACTGGCAGGGTTGGCGCAATTTCCTGGATTTTCCTTTTCAGCAACTTGGCCGATTCGATCCTTGCCTGTACGCCGATGTGGTCGTAATGCGTATTGAAAACCAAAAATTCTTTTTTGTTGGCTTTGTCGTATAGTTTTACCCATGAGCAGATGCGGTTAAGGGCGGCATCCCAACCCTTGCTCGGCACATCGGGCGTGGTAGACAGCCAAAAGGTTCCGCCATCCTTTTTCACAAAACGGTCTTTGTTAAAGTACACCGCCGAAAATTCGCCTTTGCGCTTGCCGTCATCCCGGCCTACGCCTACCACATCAAAATTGGAATTGGCCAATAAATCGTCGAACTGTTCTGGCAGGGCTTCCTGCACGCAGAGAATATCGGTATCGTAAAAACGGACCAGGGCCTTTACGTTGTCTTTTCGGTTGGGCCAGGCATTAATACCATCAGAGGCCAAATTGAGCCTGATGTTATACGTAATGATATTGATCGGCTGATTTTTCTGTGCAAAAGCTGCCGTAGCCAAATACAGGCCAACAAGCAACAAGGCGAAGGTTTTTCTCATCATGCCCCTAAATTACGAATACTATGTTAAATTAGTGTGGTGTGAAATAGCCAATGGTTAATCAGTTTAAGCATCCAAACATTACATCAGGCTTTCATCGGCTAAACTCATGAAAGAATTGTCGGCAACAATCAGGTGATCAATAACGGGAAGTTCGAGCACCAAACCTGCAGCCACGAGCTTTTGGGTAATTTCAATATCCGATGCGCTGGGCTTGAGGTTACCCGAAGGATGGTTATGCGCCACAATGATCGAAGAGGCATTATGTTCGAAGGCGATCTTGAAGATCAATTTCGGATCAACCACCGTACCCGAAAAGCCACCTTTGCTCACTAACTGGGTAGCAATGACAAAATGCGCACGGTTGAGCAACAAAATCCAAAATTCCTCATGTGGCAAATCCGACAGTTCGCCCTGGATTACGGCAAATGCATCTTTAGAAGAAACGATCTTGCGGGGCTTGTCGGCTACTGCTTCCTTACGCCGTCGGCCCAGTTCGAGCGCTGCAATGATGGCAATGGCCTTGGCCTCGCCAATACCGTTGAATTGAAATACAAAGATGTAACACCTTCACAGTTTAAGAAAGACTATATTTATTAAAGTAACCAGTTGATTATTGGTAATATAAAATAAATATGCGCAAATTGTTTTAAAT
>JBCNPG010000036.1:0-11670 GCA_039593445.1 Pedobacter sp. | reverse complement strand
ACAAGTTACGTTTTGGTTTGGCCAGGAAACCGATATTATTCTCTCTTACCACAGCTACATTAACCAGCAACCGGGCTACGAAAACATCGAGCTACTCGAAAACGGTATTCTCTACCGTATTTCAGACCAAGCTTTGCAACAACTTTACCAAAACCACATCAACCTGGCCAATTGGGGCCGCAAGTTTGTAGAGCAGGAGCTCATCAAAACCGAAGAAAGGCTTATCAATCGACAGTTCAAATCGGCTTCAGAAAGATACCGGGAGCTGCTGGCCCAAAGTCCAAGCCTGCTTAAACGCGTTCCGCTCAAACACATTGCTTCCTACCTGGGTGTTACGCAGGTTACCCTCAGCCGCATCAGGGCCGAACGTTGACTTATGGTTGCAGGAATCGAGTTACAAGTTATGGGTTGTGGGTTTGCGGTTGTGGGTTACAAGGCAAGCTAACTGTAAACTGTCCCCTGAAAACTGAAACCGCTAACTATAAACTATTAATTGAATTATTTAACATTTGTTAAAGGATGCCGATTCGATGATGCCGAACTTTGTCGAAATTTTACACAATGAGTTGGTTCTATTTAATTATTGCCGGACTTTTAGAGATCGGCTTTACGACCTGTCTGAAATTATCAGATAATTTTACTAACCTGAAATGGGGCGCAGGCTTTTTGGTGTGTGCCGTGATGAGCTTTGTTTTTTTGAACAAGGCTACCGCCACTTTGCCCATGGGCACGGCCTATGCAGTATGGACAGGTATTGGCGCCATTGGTACCGTATTGGTTGGCATCATCTTTTTCAAAGAGTCTTATAGCTTTTGGCGCATCTTCTTTTTAACCACCCTGATTATTTCTATTCTAGGCCTTAAGTTTTTTGCCGAAGGCAAAGCTTAATATTTTTGTAAATTGCTGTAACCTGTGGGCAAAACATCGCGTCATAGTCGGTAACGTATGCAGCAAAAGGAAACAGATTTAGCTTTAATCAATGCCGTTTTGGCGGGTAATACCTCGGTTTATGCCGATTTGGTGAAGCGCCATCAACGTTTTGTGTTTACCTTGGCCATGCGTTTTGCCAAAAACAGGGAAGATGCCGAAGAGATTGCGCAAGACTGTTTCGTAAAAGCCTATAAGGCTCTTGGAACATTTAAGCAGGATTCGAAGTTTACCACCTGGCTGTATACGATTACCTATACAACAGCCATGACCTTTTTGCGCCGAAGAAGACTGGACACCAGCTCGATCAACGACGACGAACAGGTGTTGCAGGTAGCGAATAGCGATGCCAGTTTTGATGCCAATGCCATAGAAAAGAAGTCGAGCTATGTTTACCTGAACCAAGCCATAGACCTGTTGCTGCCCGATGATGCCGCCATTATTACGCTGTTTTACAAAGGCGAACAGAGCCTGGAAGAAATTGGTCAAGCCTTACATATGGAGCCCAACACCATTAAAGTAAAGCTGCATCGAGCCAGGCAAAGGCTAAAGGAAAAATTACAATATTTGTTAAAAGACGAAGTCAAGGAGCTGATATGAATACAATAGAAGAACAACTTTGGAACTACATCGACAACAACTGCACGCCCAAAGAGCGCGCCAACGTTGAAGCCAGACTGGCCCTAGACAAAGCCTATCAAGAGGTTTACCAGGAATTGCTGGCTGTACACCAAGAATTGGCGGGTATCGAACTAGATGAGCCTTCGATGTCATTTACGCGCAACGTCATGGAGCAGGTAAAGCTGGAACCTAGGCCCATTGCCTTAAAAACAAAGGTAGACCAGCGCATCATTGGCTTTATCGGTGCATTTTTTGTGCCCTCTCACTTGGCTGTCCTTATACTAGCCATTGCCAATAGCAAAGTAAACATTGATTTCAGCATGCCTAAATTCAATTGGAATATCAGTATGAGCAAATTGGCCAATCCAACCGTTTTAAATGTATTTCTCTTAGTTGACCTGGTGTTGGCTTTAATTTACATAGATAGCCTCCTCAGGAAAAAAAGGATACAAAAAAAGGGAGCCTAAAACTCCCTTTTTTATTTAGTCCCGGTTTCGGGATTTTATTTTTTGAACAAGATAGGCAAGCTTACCTGCGTAGTATCCCAAGCCATAATCAGGTTGGCACCGTCGGCGCGATCGGTAAAAGTCATCGAAAACACCTCCAGAGGCTTATCCAACTTGCCAATTGGCACCTCAACCCTTACCACATCCTTGCTTTGGTCGTAGGTAAAAGCACCCCATCTATCGGTCTGTTTGTTTACAATGATGGTCCATTTGTCTTTGCTTGGGATAGCGAAAAGGCTATAGCGGCCTTTTTTCACCTTTTTGTTGCCAATGGTTACGTTCTTATCGAAATAAATTTCGGTGTTTTCATTGGCTCCCAGGCGCCAAACCTTATCAAATTGCTCCAAAATGCCGAAAATTTCCCTGCCCTTTCTCTGCGGACGAGAATAAAGCACCTTCATCAAAGGCTTCGAATCGTCCTTAACCTTGGTGGCGTTTAAAGGATAGTAGAGCGCATCCATCGGACTATCGTCTGGTTTCGGAAACTTAACAGGTGCTTCCTGCGCATTTACGGCAAAACCAAACAATGCCAGGCAAAGGCATAAACTCCATTTTTTCATACGCATGGATGAATTAATTTTTTTAGGAAGATTAGTATTCGCGTCCTTTTACGATCTTGTTTAGGAATAAACCGGCGAAAATCAGGCCTAAGATACCACCTAAAAGGATCCAGCCCAAGCTAGTGGTTACGGCAATTACCGCCAACATACCGGTTAATAAACCTAAAACGTAGTAAACCCACTCAAAACTGTTTTTATTTTCTTCTGTGCTCATTTTGCTATTATGATTTGCGCCAAAGGTAAATATTTTATTTTAAAATTTTTGTGCCCTTGAGGGGTCAGATTTCAATAAATCGTTGACCCTGACCAATTCATAGCCTTGTTTTTTGAGGTATTTGATTAAGTTGGGCAACTGGCTATAGAATTTGTCCTTTCTTTTGGGATCGGTTCCGATATGCAGCAATAGCATAAAGCCGTTCAGTCCGTTGACCTGCTTTTGATCATAATCTACAATAGACTGGTAAATTTCTTCGCTGCTGCGATAGGATTTGCCCATTTCAGGATAGGTATAATCGGCATTGGAACGTGTTCCGGGTGTAAAGTTCACCAATTGTAGGCCCATTTCGCCGGTCCAGTTGGCAATCGTTTCATTGTACCACTCGTAGGGCGGCAAAAAGAAAGGCGCTTCTTTCTTGGTGATCCCAAATTTGGCCATGGCACTGTAGTTGGCCAACAAATCAGCTTTAAACTGGGGCTTGCCGACCAATAAGCTATCTCTTTTGTTCCAGTCGTTGTACAGCAAATGTTGGTTAGAATGAGCGCCCAGGTAATGGCCTTCGGCCTTCAGCTTTTTGATGAGCGGTGCAAAAGCGGGATTGCGATAAAACCTTCCCGTTAGAAAGAAGGAACCCTTAATGTTGTTTTGCGCCAGCGTTTGGGCAATGCTTTGACCCCCATCGGCAAATTCATCGCCAGTAAAAACCAATGCCAATTTCTTTTGGGCGCTGTTGCCTCGAATAATAGCCCCATAAGATTTGGTCACCTTCGGTTTTGCCGCTTCTGCCTTCGAATCGAAAGCGGCCAGCAGGTAAACCAAGGAAGCCGTACCATCCATCGTAGGTTCGTTGGTGCTGTAATCGCCATAATCGTCGTGGTAAACGGCCAAATCGCTTTGAAATTCGGCGTATTCGTCGGGTTCGCCCAGCTGTATGCCAATCAGGCTTTTATAAATATTGGTGTAAACCGGACCATCTACTAAGCCACCATCAATGGGATATTGTTTAAGGTGGGTAAAGGCCGAATGCGGATCTGACGGTGTATCGCCCCAGCTAGGCAGGCCATAGACCATGCTGGTTCCCCAGGGATTGCAGCCAAACAGCCAGTCGAAATTGGCCTGCTCCAAGGCCGAAAAGCTCGTATCGCCGCTCAATTCTTTGTACCAGAAGCATTGCATGGCAAAGGCTACGGTCAGGTTGTTGCTGCACCAGATAAAGGGTACGCCCCGGTAAAAAGCATTTTGCTTGGCCCTATTCCACACCTGCTCTATGCCTTGTCGGTAATAACCGATCAGCTGCTGCTTATTGGCACCGCCACTTTGCTTGGCCAATTCATAATGCCCGATGTTTACAAAAGGGTACCACTGGTAATGCTTGGCGGTATCGTCTTTGAGCCATGGTGTGATGGGTTCTTGCTTCGCATAAAAAAAGGCTGAATCCAATGTGCCTTTACTTTGCTTAGGTCTGTATAGCGCTGGGGCCTTGAGCTGGGGGTTCAACATGGCCAAGGCCAATTCCATGTCGTCAACCCAGTTATCTTCGGCGTAAATGTAGGGCGACTTTACAGAAACCGTTTGGGTTACCCCCTTTTTGCGCAAGGCAAATTGATAGGCGCTGTTCGATTTGTCCTGAAGCAGTGCTGAAAACTTGAGGTTTAACGGATGAAAAACCTGGCTGCCTAACGCAAAGGCGCTGGCAAATTTGGCCGCCGTAGAACTGGTTCCGGTGGTATTGTTCATAAACTTGCCTCTTTGTTGAGGCTCGCCGTCAATAAAATACAGTGGTCTTTCGAAGCCTTTGCCATACTGGTTATCTTCTTTCGGAATGCGCATGGTCAAGTGATCGCGGTCGTCGGCCAGTTGGTTAAACATCACTTGGGGCGAAGGGTGCATTTTCAATAGCCAGTCGAGGCCCCATTTGGCTTCATCAAGTACATCAGGCAAGCCGTTTTTGCCATCCAGGCCATTGGCCTGCTGCTCATCGCCAAAAGCCTGCGGAAAATCGCGATAAGCCATCAGCAAATGGTAAGTCGCGTTAGCCGAGGTGGTCGAATACTGCAGGTAATCGCTGGCATCGTGCCAACCCCCAGAAGCATTAAAATGGGTACTGTCTTTGATGCCGGCTTTTGCGCCATAAAGCGCAAACCCGTCGTGCGTATGGCAACTGTCTCTCAAAAAAGGGTTAAAGCCGCTGCGTTGCTGGCGCAGGTAGCGCAGGGCAAAATCGGCTGTATGCCGGTACACCTCATTATTGATGATTACCGTAGGCGAAATAATAGTGCCTACCCTGACCAAGTAGCGCCCCGGTGTTTTAAAATCCGAAAAATCAAGCCGTGCCGTGCTGGCAAAAGGGCCATAAGCACCAAATTTGGCAATCTTGGCAGATGAAAAGACCACCTTGCCACTCTGCTCGTCAAGCAATTCGAAACGGTTGGGCGGTTGCTGTTCCTTGCTAGCCCAGACGGCTACTTTTACCACATGGGGCAAATAGCCCAACAGATTAATGCGCACCCAACTTTTGGGGTCGTCTTTTGCAGCTTTTTTGACACTAAACGAAAGCATCGACAAGCCAAACGTTGCTAAAAAGAACAATAGGATAATTTTTTTTCTCATCGCAAAACCCCATTTTATGCATGGGCAGGGCATTAAAGGTAATGAATTATCATCCATTTGTAAAACAGGAACAAGCAGATTTGGAAATTAATCAATCGATTGATTAATTTTGCTGCGTCAAAACAAGAAATGGAAAAAACAGATAAAAGAACTGATATCCTGAGGGCGGCCGAAAAGCTGTTTGCAGAGTTTGGCTACGAGGGTACTTCCACTCGTCAGATCTCGAAGGAATCAGGCGCCAACATGGCGATGATCAATTACTATTTCGGTAGTAAGGAGGGGGTTTTCTTGGAAATTATGGAAGACAGGATTTCTGGTTTCAAATCGCAACTGAACCTGATTGCCGAAGAACAGATTCCTGCCAAGGAAAAATTGCTGAAAGTGGTAGAACAATATACCAAACGTATTTTTTCTAATGTATGCTTTCATAAAATGATGCACAGGGAACTGTCGCTAACACAGCGTCCCGAAATGTTTACGCAGATTAAGGAGGCAATGGCGCAAAACCTCAACGTTATCGAGTCCATCATCAACAGCGGCATCGAGGAAGGCCATTTCAGGCCGGTAGATGTGCGCATGAGCATCGTGAGCATTATGGGTACCATCAGCATGGCGGCTACCTCGCCTAATAAAGTAAATCCAGATATAAATTTCGACATCAAAAATGACGAACAAAGAGCCGAACTCGAAAAGAGGTTGGTCAACCATTTAAAAGACCTCATTATTACCCATTTAACAATCCCAAAAAATGATAAACAATAAAATCAAAATCCTGATCGCGACGTTATTGCTGCCCATGGCTTTACAGGCGCAATCGCTCAAAAAGCTCAGTCTGCAGGAAGCGATCAACCTAGGCGTAGCCAATAGCAAAAACCTGAAGCTGGCACAAAACAAAATAGACCAATCTGTAGCCAAACTGGCGGTTATCAAAGACAACTCCCTGCCTACGGCAACGGCCAGCTTTTTGTATAACCACGCCGAAATTCCGACCAATACCCTCAGCATTGGCGGCGGCAACCCCATCCACCTGCCCAACCGTGCCGATGCCTTTGTAGGCACCGCAGCCGTACAGGAATTGGTTTATGGTGGTGGCAAGTACAAATTGGCGCAGGAATCGACCAAGCTTTTAACCGAAGTGGCCAAATTGGATGCCGACAAAAGCAAGGAGGAAATCAGCTATGCGGTAATCAACACCTACTTTTCGCTATACAAGGTAATGCAAAGCAAAAAAGTGGTAGCCCAAAACCTCGAAGCCATTGCCAGTCAACTAAAACAGGCCCAACGCTTTTTTGAACAGGGCATTGTAACCAAAAACGACGTGTTGAGGTTCCAGTTGCAACAGGCCAACATCTCTTTAACCGATATGGAAATTGAGAACAACCGCAAAATCATCAACTACAACCTGGACATCCTGCTAGGCTTGCCCGAAGATACCGAGATTGCCTTGAGCGAAACCGATTTGCCTTTGCAAAATGTTGAGCCTTTGTCTAGCTACATCAACATGGCCATGGCCAACCGTCAGGAGCTGCAGCAACTAGACCTGCAAAACAAAGTTGCCGGCGTGAACATCAAATCCATCAAAGCCAATACTTTACCTACTGTGGGCGTAGGGGCCAACCTGTACTATATCAACCCAAGTGGCAAGTTTATTCCGCCATCCGAACAGTACATTATGCCGGTTACCGTGGGCGCTACCATTTCGTGGAACGTAGCCTCGCTATGGACCAACAAGAACAAAATATCAGAAGCCAAGATCCAGCAACAGGAAATCGGCATACAGAAAGACATTTTGAGCGATAACGTGAAAACAGAGCTGAACAAGAACTACCAAAACTATAAACTGGCTGTTCAGAAAATCGGCGTACTGGAAACGTCTATTGCCCAAGCCACCGAAAACGACAGGCTATTGGAATCTAAATACAAAAACAACATTGCTTCGGCCACCGACAGGATCGATGCCGAAACGCTACTCTATCAAGCCAAAATCAACCTCGAATTGGCCAAGGCCGATGCCCGTTTGGCTTACTACACCTTACTTAAATCAACAGGAAAAATTTCTCAATAAAAATCTTAACCCAACAAATAATGACAACACCGAAAAAAAAGAAAAACAAAGTTATTCCCATTATACTTGGCGTACTGATCTTGATTGGTGCCACATTCGGAATTAACGAATACCTGTATTTCAGCAAACACGTGGATACAGACGATGCCCAAATTGATGGCGATATCAGTCCGGTGGTAGCGCGCGTTGGCGGCTATGTAAAGGATATCAACTTTGAAGAAAATACAAAAGTTACCCAAGACCAGGTTTTGGTTACCTTAGACGATCGCGATTACAAAATCAAGGTAGAGCAGGCTGAGGCTGGCCAAGTTGGCGCCCACGCAGGCGTTGGCGTATCGCAGGCACAAATTGCCGCCACCCAGGCCAATACCAGCACGGCCAAGGCCAATATCGAAGCCGCCAGGGTAAAACTGGCCCTAGCCCAGAAAGATTACGACCGCTATGCCAATTTGATTAAAGATGGCTCTATTACACAACAGGCTTTTGACCAAGCTAAAGCGTCGAAGGAAACTGCACAGGCTGCCTATAATGCCGCCGTCGACCAGTATAATGCGGCGGTTAAGCAAGTGGGCACTACCCAATCGCAATTAAGCGTAAGCAGTTCGGGGGTTACCCAACGCCAATCTGATGTAGATTTTGCCAAATTGCAATTGTCGTACACCCAAATCAAGGCGCCTGCCACGGGTATTGTTTCTAAAAAGAATGTACAAAAAGGCCAATTGGTACAAGCCGGACAATCGTTGTTTGCCATTGTTAACGAAAACAGCCTTTATGTAACGGCCAACTTTAAGGAAACCCAGCTAGAGAAGCTTCGTTCGGGCCTAAAAGTTAAGATCGTGGTGGATGCTTATCCTGAAGAAGAGATTGCAGGCGAAGTATATAATTTTGCTCCAATTACCGGTGCAAAAGGATCGCTCTTGCCTCCCGATAACGCGACCGGCAACTTCGTAAAAGTGGTACAAAGGGTACCTGTAAAAATCAAAATCCAAACCAAAGACAAAGCAATTTTAGAAAAACTGCGCCCAGGCATGAGCGTAAAAGTTTCTGTGTCTATTTAAAAAATCATCAGATGCCTGAAGTAGGTTTAAAAAAATGGGTAATTACGTTTACCGTGATCACGGCTTCCTTGCTGGAGCTGATAGACACCACGATTGTAAACGTAGCCATACCCCAAATACAGGGTAACCTGGGCGCTACGCTTGAAGATGTGGCCTGGTTATCTACAGGATACGCTGTTGCGAATGTTATCGTACTGCCCATGTCGGGTTGGTTGGGTAGCCGCTTTGGCCGAAAAAATTATTTTCTCACCTCTATTATTGTTTTTACCATTGCTTCGTTCCTCTGTGGCAACGCAACTTCGTTAGAAGAACTGGTACTTTTCCGTATCCTGCAGGGCTTGGCTGGCGGCGGGTTGATTTCTACCGCACAAGCAATTCTTTTAGAAACCTGGCCTAGGGAAGACGTGGGTATTGCCACCGCCCTGTTTGGCTTGGGTGCTGTTGTGGGACCAACGGTAGGACCAACCATTGGGGGCTATATTTTAGAAGTGAGTGATTGGCCTTGGATTTTTTACGTGAATATCCCTGTGGGCATACTTGCCGCATATTGTACGTATACCTTTGTGAAGGCTACGCCCAAAGACGGCAAAGGCTTACCGGTCGACTGGTGGGGTATTGCCCTCTTGGCCATTGCCGTAGGCAGCCTGCAAACCGTATTGGAAAAAGGCGAAAGCGAAGATTGGTTTGCAACTCCTTACATCGTAGTATTGAGCGTTACTTCCGTTCTTGGACTGCTTTTGTTTATTTGGCGAGAGCTAAGCACAAGCCACCCTATCGTGAACTTTAAGATCATGCGCCACCGAAGCTTTTCTATCGGCATGTTCACCTCCTTTATTCTAGGCTTTGGCTTGTATGGTTCTGTATTCGTATTTCCGGTATTCTGTCAAAATTTGTTGGGCTTCTCGCCATTGCAAACCGGAGAGCTTTTGTTTCCAGGCGGCTTGTGTACCATTGCCATGATGCCATTTATCGGGATGTTCCTCAAAAAGGGGATTCCGGCCCAGTTTATGGCCACTATCGGGATGTTTTTGTTCTTTGTGTTCTGCGATATGTTGAGCAAATCGACCTTGTCGTCGGGCACCGGACAGTTCTTCTTGCCATTGGTGATCAGGGGTATCGGTATGGCGCTTTTGTTTGTGCCTTTAACCACTTTGGCCATCCAGGATTTGAAAGGCCCTGAAATTGGACAAGGCTCTGGCTTGAACAACATGATGCGCCAATTGGGCGGTTCTTTCGGTATCGCCGCGCTAACCACTTTGATCCATACGCGTCAGGGTTTCCACAGGAACAATCTTTTAACCAACGTTAACGAATACAATCCTGCATTTACCGATCGCCTCAATGGCCTTATCCATACCTTTATGGCGAAAGGTGCAAGCTTTTTGGATGCCAAATTAATGGCCATGAAAGCCATAGAAGGCGCTGTTGTTAAACAAACGCTGCTGTTAACCTATAGCGATGCTTATTGGGTAGCTGGAATGATCCTTTTATGTTCAATTCCTTTACTGTACCTGCAAAAGTTCAAAAAGAACGTAGAAGTGCCTACAGATGCCCATTAATAAACAAAGCCGGTCGATTGACCGGCTTTGTTTTTCCCAAAAAATTAACAATTAATTACAAAATTCTTCTTACGAGAAATTCTGCTGATACTTTTAAAAGATTTGATCAACCTTTAATGAGATACAAGGTACGGTTTTTTTATAAAAGTCCAAAATTTATACTCCCCATCTTTTTTCGATTTCCGATTTTTTTTGTTCATAAGGTCTAATATGTGTACCTTTTGGGCATGCAAGCACTTCAACCTACCAGTCAGCGCGAAACGATTTTTAATAACGAAGTTATTTCCCGCTTCGAATTATACAATAGTTTATTCCTCACCCTTCCTTTTTATAAAGTAAAAGATACGGGCACTTTATTGCCTTTATTCATCAAAAGTTGCGAAGACGGCGTAAAAAACCACGAAACTCCGGCTAAGCTCATTGAAGATTTCTTTGCCAAGTATACGCCCAATACCAACCCGCAGGATATCATCGACCTCTTGTTCAGGTTTATCCAGTACATAGAGCGTCAGGTTGTGCTTTTTGATGCCGTTGAAGACGCTTCTTTCAACAAATTGAACGTGGCCGACGAACAAACCTCTTTAAGGGCGCTGTTCCTCAAAGCCAACGACGACAAAAAGCTGCACCGCAAGGTAGATCACCTGATCGAGGAATTTTCGTTGCGTCTGGTGCTTACCGCCCACCCTACCCAGTTTTATCCGGGCAGCGTGCTGGCCATCATCAACGACCTGACAAGTGCCATCAAAAGCAACGACATCAGCACCATCAACCAGTTGCTACAGCAACTGGGCAAAACGCCTTTTTTCAATAAAAAATCGCCCACTCCGGTTGATGAGGCGTTAAGCTTGGCCTGGTACCTCGAAAATGTATTTTATTTTGCGGCCGCCAACATCCAGGCGGGCCTGAACCAATTGCTGAGCGAATACCATATCGATCCTAAAAAGGTTATCGAACTGGGCTTTTGGCCAGGTGGCGACAGGGACGGCAATCCCAATGTGCACCCCGAAACTACTTTACAGGTTTCGCGCATGCTTCGCCAAATCCTGTTCCGCTGCTATTATCGCGATTTTAGGAACCTGAAACGCCGCATTACTTTCAGGGGCGTTGAGGACCATATTGCCACGCTACATGATGTATTGTACAAAAATGCTTTCGACAGCAATGTAGAGCTTAAGGATATTTCGCCGTTTATCATCGAAAACCTCAACAAAATCAAAGACACTCTCATCAAAGATCATGGTGGCTTGTTCAGCGATTTGGTTGACGATTTGCTGCGCAAGGTAGAACTGTACCGAAGCCATTTTGCCTCGCTCGACATCAGGCAGGACAGCCGAATCCTGCGCAAGGTACATGCCTATTGCCGTGAGCAAAAACCGATTAATTCGTTGTTCAGCAAGGATTACGACCAATTGCCAGAGGCCGAAAAACTAAAGGCGCTCGCTTTTAAGACCGCCAAGATTATTTACAGTAGCCAGCAGGACAATTTAATTGAAGACACCCTGCAAACCATCGCCCAGCTGCAGCAAATGCAGGCCGAGAACGGCGAA
>JBCNPG010000359.1:0-4113 GCA_039593445.1 Pedobacter sp. | reverse complement strand
AGGCAGAATTTTCGATGCCCAGTTCGTCTATCGACTGCTGTGAGGTTTTAGAGTTGCCTTCGGTACCGTTGTAATTTTGGTAGCGCCTCAAAATACCTGCATTTTGCTGATCGAGTGCGCCGCCCCTAAAATAGGCATAGTCATCAGACGAAGGGTCGTTTTCGAATGCCAATGCCGCATCTGGATTGAGCTGCGCCTTGATCTGGTTGATGAGTGCCGCAAATTTCGTTTTTTCGTTGGCATTAGACAAACCGTCTAAACCTACGTCTTGTGCTTTTCTGGCCTCCGGATCGTTATCAAAAGCCTGGATTACCGGTTGCAATTTGGCCACCCTTCCCCAGTTCGTTTCGTCGTACTTGCTTGGATCGCCATTGGCTGGCAAACCATTTTCGAGCGATTTCCGTCCATCCTTTAAAATATCTTCGGAAATATTTCCGATGTTGAAGTATAAATCGCCTCCCTGCGAAGTTGGCTTATACATGTACGGGTCCATCACCCAAAGCTCGATGTATTCGATGTTGTTGGCCTCAAAATCGTTGATGTCTATCCTGCGCATGATCCCTCCCCAACGCGACCTTGGGTTGTTCAGCGTACCGTTTGGATTAAAGCCGTTGGTTACATAGTTGTAAGGTCCGCGCAACATCGGATAATAGGCCAAATCCAAGGTTGGCAAGTTTAACGGCTGACCCGTGCTGATCTCCTTGAAAGGGAATACCTCCTGCTCCAGCACTTCTCTCACATAATGGTTAGACAGTTCGTTTCTATTATTTCGTAAACTAGAAGGGATAATGCTCGAATTGCTGTTGTAAAAGGCCGGGTCGATATTGTAAAAAGCCAATTTTGCACGGTTGTAGCCATAGGCCAGGTTATCGACCAGCTGCGACTCTGAAAATAGCTGTGGCGTGCCCGAAATTTGCCAAGGCACCGAACTTTTCAAGTCGATGATAGACCTCGAGGCCTCAAAATCGTCGAGGTAACTTGAACCGCCCTTGTCGCCACCCGAATTGATGGCACTTGGATGCCCTGGAATCAATTGCGCATATTCGCCTCCAAAACTGATGCTCGATGGCGCCTTGGTTGAAATCAATGGCAGTTTATCCACCATTTTGGTGAGCCAGCGCGAAGGTGAGCTGTAATTAAAATCCAATCCGAAAATACTGTTCGATATCGGCTCTTCCATGTAGTTGACCTTTTGCGTAAGCGGCTTTTCGGTCAAATTCATAAAAGTACCACCAATATTCAGCTTGTTGTTCACATGGTAGTCTAACCGGGCCCCAAAAAGCGAGCGTTGCTGCAGGCCAAAAAGTTCGTTGTTCTCTGTGGTAATCCGAATAGGCTGACCAGAAGTCAGCAAAGCGGTATTGACGATTTTTACCCGGCCAAAATCATAGTCGACTGTAAAATCGGTACCCTCTTGCAAAGGAATGGTTCCGGCAAAAACCCTTACCGAGCCTTTGGTTACGTTAATGGCATTGAGCGAAAACTCGGAAGCGATTTCCGATTGGTAAGCGCCTTTGATGATGTACAGGTTCTTGTTGCTGAACAGCTGTTGCGCTACAACCTTGGTCGAATCGTACAACTGCGGGTAGGTATATTTATCGGCCAGTGCCTGTTCTGCCGGCAGGTCAAATTTGGCTGCCAAATCTTTGCCGAAAGGCTCGATCAAAGGAAAAATAACACGCCCATTTAGGGGGTCGATTGTGACATAGCCATTATTGGTGTTGTTTACCAAATTGCTCAAACCCGAACCAGTAGGCGAATAGCTGCTCTGGGTATTCTGCGTGGGATTGGAGAAAGGTTTATTTTCGGCTTCAAAATCGAATACGCCATCGGGCTTGCGCTCTTTCTGCTGGTTCAGCTGATCAAGGTTGGTGAGCGAGATATACTGCTTAAGCGAGGTTTTGCTGCCTTCCCTGATCAATGGCATTTCTATACCCGTTTTATCGTCGATCCTGAAAATGTCGAGCTTAAAATTCTGCGGACTGATCTGGTAACCACCGATCGAATAAATATTTTTCATCATCAAATCCCAGGTAGGCAAGTTTGTTTTGATGGTTTCGTTTTTCAACAGCTTAGAAAAGAGCACCTTCGGTGTAGCTTGGTCAAAGGCTACATCGGTAGAAAATTCACCCACCTGGTATTCTACGCCATTGTAGGTATAGCGATAGGAAACGGCCAGCACCTCGTCGGCATTGAGCGCATTATTTAACGAGATATAACCTAATTGGGGCTGGAAAGTATATTCGCGCTCAGTCAGTTTACGCGCGTAGGTAAGCTTGGCAAAGTTGTCGGTAGCTCCATTAGCCTGAAAATAGCTGATCACAGCATTGGAATTGGTCTGCCTGGCATCAGCCGGAAGGTTGGCCAACAAATTGTTAGACGCCGTTGGGAAAGTAGGGTTGGTAAAGCCCGATGGCAATACTGAACCGCCGCCTGTTACCTGTGCGGTATTGTAGGGCTGGTTTTCGCCCAGATCCAAAAAGGCCAAAACATCTCTCGAATCCTGGGTATTGCCTGTTTTGTTGGTAATCCAAACCTCGATCTTGGTGATTAAAACACCCGAAAGAATGGTTGGCGGGTTGGCCAGCGCCCTGTTGTAGTTATCTCTAAAATACTTGGCCAAAAAATAGTGCTTGTTGGCTTCGTACTCGCTGCCGCTGATCCTGAATTCGTTCTGTTGCGCCCCGTTTTTGATTTGGATTTCCTTTGATTGCGATTTCTGCTGGGTAAATACCGCAGCCACATCCAGCTTTCCGAACTGGAGCTGAGTTTTAACCCCGAACAGGGCCTGTGTACCGTTAATCAAAGTGCTGTTAAGCGGCAAACTTACGTTACCGGCTTCTATTTTTTTGATGATATCGTCTTTGCCTCCCGTATAGTCGAGCTTGATCTGATTTTCAAAATCGAACTGCGCTTCGGTATTGTAGTTCATTTTGATCTTCATCTTGGTACCGATATCACCCACTACATCCATTTGAATACGTTGGTTGAAATCGAAGTTGCTCTGTACGCGTTGGCGCTCGTTGAACAGCGGGTTCTCATTTTTGTTGATCCTGCCCAAGAAAGTGAGTTCGGCCTCGCCCCTTGGCTGGATGTCAATCGTGGTACCGCCAAAAATCTTTTCGAATACCCGGCTATTTACCTTAACCTGTGGAATAATGCCGGTTTTCCTAACGTCGGCAATTTCTGCGTTGGACAGGATGCGCCAGTTTTCGCGCTTGATTTCGCTGTTTACCAAGCGCAGGTATTGCTCAATGGTGAGGTATTGAGGCGGCGAATACAACCTATTGCCGATTTTCTCGGTAATGACATAACGTTTGTTAACCGCATCGAATTCTACTTCGCGTTTGACGTTATCGGGTAGCGGCAAAAAAGGATTGTTGTTGGTACGCAGGCCCAACAGCTGCTTTTCGCGCAAATTGAAGGAATTTTTGAGCGAATCAGTTCCTGATTTTGCAGGCGTAACTTGAGCAAAGGCGTTGGTTCCGGCAAAAAGAAAGAAAAGAAGAATTAAGAGTGTAAATTTATTTGTCAATCGGCGTTTGGTTATAAATTCTTCAAAGCTATTTTTATCATTTGCTCTACCGTCAAATCCTGCGTTGCATTTTTAACGGCATTGTCTAGTGCCTTCTCTGCTACCTGCTTGCCAAATCCAAGCATGATCAAAGCAGATAACGCTTCATCTTTAATTGTATTATGCTGAGGCACAGAAATTAACGAATCCGCGCCTTCTTTCTTCAATTTATCTTGCAGTTCGAGCACAATGCGCTGCGCAGATTTTGCGCCGATTCCCTTGATCCGCTGGATGAGGGCCACATCGGCCTGTATAATGGCATTTTGGATTTCTACTGGGGTAATAGACGACAGCATCATCCGACAGGTGGTTGGGCCTATGCCCGAAACCGAAATCAGATGCAAAAAAAGACGTCTTTCGCCTTCGTCGGCAAAGCCATACAAGGTATGGGCATCTTCCTTAACATGCAGCCAGGTATAAATCTTGCAGCGCTCCGTTTGCGGCAAGGCCGAATAGGTATTGAGCGAAATATTGATGTGATAGCCTACACCTCCGGCTTCAACCACCACATAAGTTGGGCATTTAAAGGCCAATTTACC
>JBCNPG010000358.1:0-4153 GCA_039593445.1 Pedobacter sp. | reverse complement strand
CTTTAACCAAATGCGCATGGTATAGTCCATCAAACCGAAAGCACTCGCATCGCCCACCCCATTGATACGCTTGATTTGGGGGATGATATTGATGTTGGCATAATTTTGCAGGAATTTTTGGTCGTACGATGGATCATCGCTGTAAATACCGAAAATCAATACGTTACTGGCCTGTCTTTTGGCCGTAATTACGCCCGATCGGGTAACTTCTGCCGGCAATAAGCTGCTGGCGCGGGCCACCCTGTTCTGTACGTTTACCGCAGCCAGATCGGGATTAGTGCCCAGTTTGAAATTAACGGTAATGGTTGCCGTACCGTCGTTGCCGGCACTCGAAGTCATGTAGGTCATGTCTTCAACCCCGTTGATTTGTTCTTCGAGCGGAACAACCACGCTATTCATAACTACATCGGCATTGGCACCTTGGTACGAAGCCGAAACTTGAACGGTAGGCGGCGCAATTTCGGGATATTGGGATACAGGTAGGGTAATCAAGCCCAAAATACCCAATATAACGATGATGATGGATATAACCGTTGATAGTACCGGTCTCTCTATAAATTTTTTAAACATAAATTCTAATGCTGCTGGACCAAGCCAGTGTTTAAATGAACCTTATTTTTTTACTTCGGCAAGTACTGAATCAGCATTCAGTTCTTCTGGCTTGATGGCCGTTCCATCTTTAAGCGATTGGAAACCTTCCAATACGATTTTATCGCCTGCCTTTAAGCCTTTGGTTACCACATAGAAATTGCCTTTTGTCAATTCCATGACTTGAATTTCGGTGCTAACCACTTTAGCCGAATCGCCCAAAACGTACACAAATTTCTTTCCCTGCAAATCGGTGGTCGATTTTTGGGGGATCAGGATCACGTTTTCCAGGTGTTGCGGAATGCGCACCGAAGCACTGGCCCCGCTTTTAAGCAAGGCCACCGGATTAGGGAAAGTTGCCCTTAAGCTGGCCGATCCTGTACTGGTGTTAATCTGGCCGTTAATCGATTCGATCTTGCCATTCTGGGCATAAACGCTGCCATCGGCCAAAACCAGGCTTACCGGTGGGATATTCTTCATCTGCTCGGCCAAAGTCTTGCCTTTATAGGTATTAGAAAAATCAAGCAATTGCTTCTCGTTAAGCGAAAAGTAGGCGTAAACCTTCGAAATATTAGAAACCGTAGTTAAAGGCTGCGCGCTGGTGCTGCTTACCAAGGTACCGGTTTTATAAGGAATGCTGCCCACTACGCCATCAACCGGACTGGTAATCGAAGTATAGCCCAAATTGGTTTTGGCATTGACCAAATCGGCCTTGGCCTGTGCCAACGCAGCCTTTCTAGATTGCAAAGTCAATTGTGCCGATTCGAGTTCGTATTTGCTGATGATATCCTTATCAACCAGGGGCTTGGTCTTGTTAACCTGGAGCTGGGCTGCATTTACATTGGCTTCGGCACTGCTGATCGCCGCTGTTGCGGTTCTAACCTGTTGCTCATATTGCGGTGCATTGATGGTAAAAAGCAATTGACCCTTCTTCACTACGGCGCCTTCGTCCACGTAGATTTTTTCGATAAATCCATCAACCTTTGGTCGGATGGCGATATCCTGAATACCTTGGATGGTAGCCGGATAATCCTGGTCTAGGGTAGTCGATTGGGCGCTCACGGCAAAAACCGGATAGGCCTGTGGCTGTCCGGCCGCAGCAGCCGCCGCTTCCTTCGACTTATCATCCTTGCCGCCACAAGAGGCAAGCGCGGTTCCTAGCAATAAAATAAGCGATAATCGAATTGTTGTTTTCATATTAATATAGGGTTTGCTTTTGTGTTTCATATTTGACTCTATTGATAAACCATTTCAAAAATGAGCTTTTTGCGCTCCTTCATGAGCTCGAGGTATTCGGCATCATTGATGTTATATAGTGATTTGTTTAAGCAATTATTAATTAATGGATAAGCCATGAGGGCGAACAAATTCATGCAAAAATGGCGGGGATCCATCTTTTTGATCTTACCCTTGTCCATTTCTTCGCTAATCTCTTTTAAAAATGCGTTTACCCTGGTCTTCTTCTCTTCTGGAACCTGCCTATCGTTGCGGTTCAGGTCGGTAATGATATACATTTCGCGGTAGGGATATTGCATCGCCTGATCCATAAATACATGGATCAGTTTTTCGAGCTTATCCTTAAACTCGAGCTGCGAGGCAAATACGCTGTCCATCTCTTTCGACATTTCCGCGCGTGCCTCAGTAGCCACCTGTTCAAACAAAATATCCCTCGATCTAAAGTAGTAGTTTAACAAGGTGCGGTTAACACCAGCTGCATCTGCAATGTCTTGCGTTGTAGCATGTAATTTCCCCTCAGAAAAAAAGATCCGCTTGGCGGTATCTTTAATGTGCTGTTCAGTTCCCGTATCTCTCTGCGCCATTTACAATTGTGTTTAACATTTTTGTTAAACAAATGTAGCCATCTATTTTATCCTGCCTATTTCCTATCAAAAATGTAGCTGATTTATGACACTTGGCAAACACTTTCGAAGTTTCGATTTAGGGTTCTCGGTTGGCAATTCTCAGTTGACAGTTTTCAGTTGAGAGTTGACAGTAGGTAGTTCTCGGTTGGCGGTTCCCAATGAACTAATCAGCCAACGAACTAATAAACTAATGAACTAATGAACAAATATTTTCCAAAGACATGGGGGTAAAAGCTAAGTGGATTGTATTACTATAAAAACCGCATTTAATCCCCTTAAAAAACCAGCTTATGATACCTGCACTTTTATTTTGGTTGTTCAAAAGATATGCGCGGCCAACCTTTCATCAACTATACCTGCAACTGAGTACCGGCAACTTGCTAAGACTTGCCAAAAAGAAAACCATCCTTTTGCTTTGCCTTGCTACTGGCCTGGTGGCACATGCCGAAGAAAAGACAGCTACTTACCAGATCAAGCGCAACGGCACTGTAATCGGACAGATGCTACTGCAACAAAAACAGCATGGTGCCGAAACCTTTTTAAAAATGAGTTCCCATGTGAAAACCAGATTTGTTTTTGAAATCAACGTACAAACCGCTGACGAATCGCTCTTTAAAAACGGACAGCTCCAATATTCGAGCGTTTACCGCAAGGTGAATGGCAGGGAAAAAGAAAATAGGCAAACCAAGCTATTGCAACAGAACTATCAGCTTCTAACCGGCAATAAAAGCAGCCTGCTCAATGCAACCATCAATTATAACATGATGTTGCTGTATTGCCAGGAGCCTATCCATATGGCTCAGGTTTATTCGGATAATTTTCAGCGGATGCTGGCCATCAAGAAAATCGGGATGAACAACTACCGTATCGATTTGCCCGACGGCAATTACAACACCTACTATTTCCAGAACGGAATATGCAAAACGGTTGAAGTACATCATTCGCTGTATACCATTACCATGGAGCTGGTTTAGGAGAGGGTTGATGGAGGGATGGGAATGAGGGTTTGAGAGAATGGGGAATAGAAAATAGGGAACAGAGAATAGGAAATAGAGAATGGGGGCTATTCATGAGGCTAAGCTCATTCGGTCATTCAAAATTCAATCAATCAAAATTTAAAAATTATGGAAACGAAAATATTTGTAAGCGGTGCTTCTGGCTTTATTGGGCGAAAATTATGCTTCGATTTGGCCCAAATGGGCTTCAAGGTACATGCGCTTTGCCGAAATACAGCTCACCCCTACCTCTGCCAGCACGAAAACATCAGTTTTTTTGAAGGCGATATCCTCGACATCAAAAGCCTGGAAATAGCCATGAAAGACTGCGAACAGGTTTACCATACTGCAGCCATGGCCAAAATGTGGTGCAAAAACAAGGACGACTTTTACAATGTCAATGTAATTGGAACCAGAAACGTATTGCAAACGGCACTCGACCAGGGCGTGAAAAAAATCGTTTATACGTCAACCTGCGGAGTTTGGGGACCAACGCTTCGCCATCCCATGACCGAGAACGATCCGCGCATCATGGGTTTTCCCATCGATTACGAACGCACCAAATACCTGGCCGAGCTGGAAGTAAATGCCTTTGTAAAAAATGGATTGGATGTGGTTATCGTAAATCCATCGCGGGTTTTTGGCGAAGGCCCGGTTACCGACAGCAATACGGTAAGCAAAATGGTTCGGGGCTATTTGAAGGGTAAT
>JBCNPG010000357.1:0-4163 GCA_039593445.1 Pedobacter sp. | reverse complement strand
GTTCAAAACCGGTTCCAGTTATTTTATTTCCATCAATCTTTACGGGTAATGGAAAAGTAAAGCCTTTGCCCTTGAGATCGCCCAATACACCCCATTCCTGTTTTACGTTGTCGTTCTCGGCTTTAAAGGAACCAAAATTCCTGCCCGATTTGTCGGTGCCTTTGATCGAGGTGTAAACAATGCCTTTATCTTTGAGTACCAGTGTTCCGTTCATGTCGTAACTCATGCTGTAATGGTCGTCTTTAAGCAGTACATGTAGTGTAGGTTGGGTAACAAAAAGTCGGGTATAGTTTTTGATTTTTTGTTCAAAGGCTTCTTTTCTAGCAATTTCTTCGGCGTGTATGGCTGTAAAATTATTTCGGGCATTAGCGGTTTTTACTAATGCGGCAGCTGTAGAGATGGCTTTGTGCAGGTAGTTTGCTTCGTAAATCTTTACAAAATCGTATAGCTTGTCCAAGCCTTGGCGCCAATCGATTTTCAGGTAATCGAACAGCAGTCCGTAAGCGGGACCGGTAGCATACGGAAAAGTACGCGTATAAGTAGGCGCCTTTTCTCTCGAGGTAATTTCGGTTATGGCCAATTGATATTTATCCGGATGCGTAGATAAGGCGAAGCCGGTATAGTTTGCCAATCCTTCCAAGGTTTCTATTTCGAGTTCTGCACCTAGAGCCTCAGTATTTAAAAGCTGCCTTAGTTTGCGGTATCGTAGGGCGTCGCTAACAAATTGGGCTACGGTAGTTTTCTCTTTTTGGGTACGGGCGGCTTGCAGCGCATTGCGCAGCGCCTGGTATTCGAGCCTGAGCCACTCCCTTGGCTGATATTCGTCTAGATAGTTGATGGGGTTGCCGTTAAGCTGTCGGTGCGCGAATTGGATTCTGTGGAAAAGCTCATGGATAATGGTGGCACTACTATCCGTCAGGTAGCTGGTCAATACGGTAGCATACGAGCCGTTTTCATATTTCTGATAAGTGTTGGTTTGGCTCAATACGCCATTGGCCAAGGTTTTGGTGTACAAGACCTGGTCTGTGCTGCTAGCGCCAGGCAGAGGCAGCAAGCTGTAAATGGTATTATCGGTGGCCAGTACCAAAATACTGTCTGTCCAGAGCTGTTCGCCCCAAAGCTTTCCTTGATCAGCTGTTAAAAGTTGTTTGGCTTTGAGAAGTGCTGTTTTGGCTTGCTCGCGCATGCGGATGGGCAAGGTTTCCTTGTTGTGGGCAACAGCTTGCATCAAGGCCGTCCAAGCCGGTAGGGCGTGAAGCTTGTCGAGGTCACTGTCTTTGGCCATATGATCGATATTGGCATAAAACCTTTCCTTGGCCAAGTAATTCAAAAGGGTTAAGGCTTGATCCGAGTCGCCATTCAAGGCATAGATGCAGGCTCCGTCATAAAGTTGCGTACTGCTTAGGCCAAAACCGGCAGCTTGAAAAGCTTCCTTAAAAGCCTTTGAGGCCATAGCATAATCTTGTTTTTTGTAAGCGGCCATGGCACGGTCATAGGCGCTTTCCTGTGCATTGACCGTTAAAGCTAAGGTCATGCTCAATAAGGTAATTAGCAGGTATTTCATCATGGTATTAAATTATTGTGTTCCAAAACTGCGACTATGCTTCGAAGAATTGGGTTAATGGATGGTTAATGAAGAGTTAATGGCTGAAAAGCGGGTGCGGAATTGATTATCTTTGGGTAGATGTCTGTTAATCGCAAAATCAAGCTTTTGGCTATGGCCTGTATCTTATTGGTGCTGCTGCTGTGCTTCATCCAGTACCTGCTTATCCAAAATACGTATAGCCTGACCAAAGAGAAATATGAAACGGAAGTAAAAAATGCAGTAAATACCAGCATCCGTCCTTATGCCAATTCGATTAACAGCACTACGATGAATCTGCTCAATGCCGATTTGCAGGCCTATAGTGCGGGCCAACTGAGCAAGGAGGTTTGGCGACGGTCATTTTTGCAAAAAATGGAAAAGGCCAACCGCGAACATAATCAGCAGTTGCTGAAGAGCATGCAAAAGAATGAAATTTTGAAGGGGGTAAGCTATCAAATGCAGTACCAAGCAGTTGTTTTGGAGCATAAAGGCCAAAAAGACACTTTATTGTCGGCCAGCGAACGGCCATTTGTATTGACTCCAAAATCCTTTGAAACAAGCGGAAGCCTGTTGCTGAGCCAAGGCATACAGATCTCGCAATACGGAACCCCAGCCTATACGATCACCGTTAAACATGCCGATTATATCAATATCCTGGAGTGGAAAAAAGCCGTCATCAAAAAGATGGCTTTTCTTTTGGCTGGCGCTGCCGGATTGATCATGGCTGTTATGATATTGCTGTATCTCGTGTTCAGGGCCTTGATCAGGCAGCAAAAAATCGCGGCAATAAGAGAAGATTTTGCCAATAATGTTACCCACGAGCTCCAAACGCCTTTGGCCTCCTTGAGCCTCATCATTAAAAGCCTGCAGCATGCCAACATGCGCAACGACCCGATCCTCAGGACACAGTTGCTAGAGTCGCTGCAGCGGCAGCAAAGAAAGCTGCAACACATTGTCGACAGCGTATTAGACAGCACCGTGGCTCAGGCTGGCGCAGCTGAAAAATTGGAAGTAAGCAGTTTCTTGGAGCGTTTTGCGAACGACTATAGATTTGCCGGAAGGCAACTGCTGGTGGAGGTTTCGCCAGAAAGCGTTTGGATTAATGCAGACCCGATACAGCTGGAAACCGTACTGGGCAATTTGCTGGCCAATGCGTTCAAATATAGTGTTGCGCCTTCGCCGGTCTACCTTCAGGCCTATCGCGATGGACTTGTTTACCGCATTGTTGTTCTGGACGAGGGTATCGGCATCGATCCTGCCGAACAAGAAAGGATCTTCGACAAGTTTTATCGCGTGCCTACACCAAACCGTCACGATGTAAAAGGAATTGGATTAGGGCTCTACCTTGCGCTACAAGCCAGTCGGCATTTAAAGGGAACCTTGACCGTAAAAAGCTCATTAAACAAGGGCAGTGCCTTTACCCTAACTTTGCCTATCGATGAAAATTAAAGTACTCATTGTAGAAGACGACACCGACTTGAGCCACTTGCTCAAACAGTATCTCGAGGCTAACGGTTTTGAGGCCGCAATAGCTGGCGATGGCTTTGCCGCATTAGCTGAAGTTCATGAAAAAGCCTACGATATTTTGTTACTGGATGTTATGATGCCCAACGAGGATGGCTTTGCATTGGCCGATAAACTGAACAAAAGGCATCCGGGCCTGCCATTTCTGTTTCTCACAGCTCGCAAAATGAAGGAAGATGTACTTAAAGGCCTTAAACTTGGGGCGGCCGATTATATCCTCAAACCTTTTGATGCCGACGAGCTGATTTTGCGTATACAGAACATCCTGAAAAGAAACCAACCTCGGGAAACTGCTAAAACAACATATCGGTTAGGTATTTATCAGCTTGAGCCCGAAAATTTGGTGTTGTATTCGGCCAATAGCCAACGTACGCTCACCCTAAAGGAAGCCCAGCTGCTAAGCTACCTTTGCCAGCATCCCAACCAATTGATCAGACGCGAGGAACTGCTTAACCTTTTTTGGGATGAAGCCAACTTTTTTAACGGCCGGAGTATGGATGTATTTATCAGTAGGCTGCGCAAATACCTTTGCGAAGATCCCAGTATACAGATAGAAAGTTTAAGAGGACTTGGCTTCCGGCTGACTATTTGAGACAGGGCATTGTTGGAGAGGTTCCGAATTAAAACCAGAATCATATCAAATTCCAAAAAAACACGTTTAAGAAAACAGATTTTAAAGTAACGAGAATATTAATTAACCATTAATTAAATGGCTGTTTTGTTTGTTGTGTAAATTTAATGGGCAACAAATAGGCGGCTTATTAGAGGAGTGTTTTTGTATGGAGTTGAAAATCATATATTTGCATCCTGACCAAAAGAAACAAACCACAAACTATGACAAGGAAGAAGGACAAAACCACCATCATCTTTGTTAACAAGAACCAAAATATAAACAAACCGATCCACATCCCAAGCGCTTATATCCGGCATTGGAAAAAGTATGCATGGGCATTGGGCGCTTGTTTTGCACTGTTGTTGGGTGCCGTTTTTTACCTCGGCTACAGCAGGGCATCGGTTCAGTTATCAAAAGATCAGTTGGCGAAGGAACTGGATA
>JBCNPG010000356.1:0-4166 GCA_039593445.1 Pedobacter sp. | reverse complement strand
TACCATTGCCAAACACGATAACATCTGCAACTACATCCATTTGCCGGTGCAATCGGGCAACTCGAGGATCTTGGCGCTGATGAACCGTACCTATACCCGCGAGTGGTACATGGAACGCATTGATGCCATCCGCAGGATTATTCCGGGTTGTGCCATTTCATCAGATATCATTGCGGGTTTTTGTACCGAAACCGAAGAAGAGCATCAGGATACCTTAAGCATCATGCATTATGCCCGTTATAATTTTGCCTATACTTTTTCTTACTCGGAACGCCCTGGCACCTTGGCCGCACGTAAATACACCGATGATGTGCCGGAAGACGTGAAAGCCCGTCGCCTGGCCGAGATCTTCAAGAAACAGCAGGAAGATTCTTTGGCCTGTTTGGAAGAATTTGTCGGCAAAACCGTTAGGGTACTGATCGAGGGCTTCTCTAAAAAATCGGACAAGGAATACCGTGGCCGCAACGACGAAAATGCCATGGTGGTTTTTCCGGTTAGCGATTCGGTAAAACCAGGCGAGTATGCCAATGTTTATATAGAAAGCTGTACTTCGGCCACTTTAATAGGCCGAATTGCTTAGATATAGTTACACAATTGCAGGTTTTCAGCTAACAGTTTATAGGCTGTAAAAACTAGATTAAAGGTAGAGCGATAGACAAGAGACAACACCCAATCTCATATCTGACATCTGATATCTCAATACTAAAAAATGGATATACAAGACATTAAAAACAGGTTTGGCATCATTGGCAATTCGCCTTTGCTTAACCGCGCCATAGATATTGCCAGACAAGTGGCCCCTACCGATATGTCGGTGCTCATTACCGGCGAAAGCGGCAGTGGCAAGGAGGTTTTCTCGCACATCATCCATCAAATGAGCACCCGTAAGCATGGGGCTTTTATTGCGGTAAACTGTGGTGCCATACCAGAAGGAACCATTGATTCTGAATTATTCGGCCACGAAAAAGGCTCTTTTACCGGTGCCCACGAAGCCCGCAAAGGCTATTTTGAGGTGGCCAACGGCGGCACCATCTTTTTAGACGAGGTGGCCGAATTGCCTTTGGGCACCCAGGCGCGTTTGCTGCGCGTGCTGGAAAGCGGCGAATACCTGCGCGTGGGTTCATCTAAAGTGCAGAAAACCGATGTCCGCATTATCGCGGCCACCAATGTCGATGTGTACAACCAGGTCAAATCGGGCAAGTTTCGCGAGGACCTGTATTACCGCCTAAACACCGTGCCTTTGCGCATTCCGGCCTTACACGAGCGCAAGGAAGATGTTTACCTGCTTTTCCGCAAATTCGCGGCCGACTTTAGCGACAAATACCGCAGTCCGGGTATACAACTGGAGCCAGATGCCATCCAAATGCTGAGCAATTACAGCTGGCCGGGAAATGTAAGGCAGCTGAAAAATATTGCAGAGCAGATCTGCGTTTTAGAGAAAGACAGAAACGTAACCGCTCAGGCATTGCTTAAATACATCCCCAACGAACAGGCCAACAACCTGCCTATGGCCATCAACGGCAGCAGCAAAGAAGATTTTTCTGAAAGAGACATCTTGTACAAAGTGCTGTTCGATATGAAGAAAGACATGGTTGAGCTGAAGAAGCTGGTGGCCGAAATCATCCAAAACGGAGGCAATACTGCGCATATTGTGGCCGATAACCCGCAATACATCAACCAATTGTACCAGGATGTAGATTTGCAGCCACTCAGCAGTGAGCCGACCCTAACCATTAAGCATCCTACCACCAACCTCCCTTCCGACTTCAATTATGCGCACGATGCCGAGGAAGTGGAAGAGTCGCTGTCGCTGGTAGACAAGGAATCGGACCTGATTAAAAAAGCGCTGAAAAAGCACAAAGGCAAACGCAAGTTCGCCGCGCAGGAGCTGGGCATTTCTGAACGTACCTTATATAGAAAAATCAAAGAATTAAATCTCTAGGCTATGAAAAAAATCAGTTTCTTTTTGGTGGTGCTGCTTGTGGCAGGCTGTGGCTATAAGTTCAACGGCGCATCAACCGAGGGATTAAAAACGGTATATGTGAAATATATCGAAAACAATGCGCCTTTGGTAGAGCCTACGCTAAGCCAGACCCTTACCGAAGACCTCAAGGAACGCATCCGTAACCAAAGCAGGCTGGTTATCACCCAAAACACCGATGCCGACGCGGTGTTTGAAGGCCGTATTACAGGTTACGAAATCAAGCCTATTGCCATACAAGACAATACCCGCCCGGTGGCTGGCGCCAACCGCTTAACCATTACGGTGAGCATGAAATACATCAACAACGTAGATACCGGCAAGAGAAAACAAAGCTTTGATGAGGTTTTCACTGCTTTTACCGATTTTTCATTGTCCGGTCAAACCCTTGCTTCGCAACAACAAAAGCTGATTAAAGAGGTAAACGTAAAGCTTACCGAGAATATTTTTAACCGTGCTTTTGCACAATGGTAAAGGAATTGAACTTTCAATTGTTAACTTAGCTGCATGGAGCTGGATTTAGAGATGAAACAACAATTAGCAGAATTACTTGCAAAGCCAACTTTGGTAACGCAGGCACATGTTGCTATGTTGGCCGAATTGACCAAAGCCTATCCCTACTATCAGCCGCTGCACCTGCTCTTGGCCAAAGCCAGTTTAGGCAGTGCCGAACATGAGCATCAGTTGGCTACCGCCGCGCTTTACAACAACGGCAGTCTATTGCATCAGATCATTTACAGGCCCGATAGCTTAACCACCACGGCCATTGATGTGGTACATCCCCTCAAAGAAGAACATTTGGCCGTCCAAGCCGATGAACAGGAAGTTTTTGACGAAATAGCAGAAGTAGCAACTGCACCAAACGAAACGGCAGTAATCGAAACTCCAATCGATGAGCAGGAAACCTTCGACGAAATAGCAGAACTGGAAAGTCCGGCGCCAACAGGCACAAGCGAAGCAACAACAGGCGGAGACCTTGCCGAGCAACCTGCCGACGAACAGGAAATTTTCGACGAAATAGCAGAGCTTGATGTGAAGGAATTTGTTGCTGCAGTGGAAGAAACCGAAGTTCAGCCAGAAGCCGGCACAGCAGAAACAACACCCCAAACAAGCCCTATTGCCGATGATATGGCCATTGGCAGCATTGTGGCAACAGATTTTTTCGCCTTTGAAAAGAGCTTTAAAACCGAGCAGGGCGATACAGAGGTGGCAACAACCGAAGCAATTGCAAAGCCCGAAGAATACGACCAGGAAGCCGAAGACCAAACCGTAAGCAAATACAACGACGATAAGCTGCCTTATACCTTCCTTTGGTGGCTGGCCAAAACGCGCAAAGAACACGAACAGATTTTTCAGCCCTACGTAACGCCGAAAAACCCTGCCCCGGCTCCAGTTACTGGCGAGCTGCAGCATCAATATGTAGAGCATATTTTCCATATTCAAACGCCATTTACTGCCGATGAAGCGGATGCAAAAGGCGTAGCCGAAAGACCACTTACCAAAGGCGACGAAATTATCGAGGCATTCATCAAAAGCGAACCTCAGATTGGTCCGCCAAAGCCTGAACAGATCAACAACGAAAACAAAGCCAAAAAAAGCGCCGAAGACAACTACGATCTGGTTTCGGAAACCTTGGCTTCTATTTACATCGAGCAGATGCTTTACCACAAGGCGATAGACACTTATGAAAAATTAAGTTTGAAGTTTCCAGAAAAAAGCCGTTACTTTGCCGACCTTATTCAATCTTTAGAAAAGAAAATTTAACAACTTATTTATATATGGTAACCTTTTTAATCATTTTATTAGTTATTTTTTGTGTTGCTTTAGGACTTTTTGTATTGATCCAAAATCCAAAAGGCGGTGGTTTGGCTACCGGAGGCGCAGGCAGCAACATGTTTGGCGTACAACGTACGGGCGATGTTTTAGAAAAAGGCACCTGGATTTTGTTGACCTTGATCGTAGTAGCTTCATTGGCGATTACCAGCATTGGCAAGTCGGGAAGCGGTGCTGCAGGCACGGGTTCTAAAATCGACGAACAGATTAACAAGGCCGCAACCCCTCCAATTATCGGTGGCAATGCTCCTGCAAAATCTACCACTACCCCAGCGGCTACACCTAAAGCTGGCGACAGTACCAAGAAATAATTTCAATCATTGAAATAAAAGAAACTCTTGAGCAAAGCTCA
>JBCNPG010000355.1:0-4168 GCA_039593445.1 Pedobacter sp. | reverse complement strand
GGCGTTGAGTTATTAACTCCCGTACAGTGTGCCCTGCTGCAAAAGCGGACTAAAGATTATCTTGAAAAATGACAATGGCCTATGAAGCAGGGATGGATTAAACTCAGATTTGTTCAACGGCCTCTTCGGGAGGGTAAACAGGAATGGTCGCATTCTTAAAATCTTTGATGTTTCTGGTAACGATAAAATCCATCTCAGGTATTGTATAGGCACAGAGCATTTGAATAGAATCCTCAAAATCTTTATCAGGGGATTTGAGGGCTTTCCTGATCGTATCTTGTGTAACTGGAATAAGCTGGATATAATCTAGCAAACTGTCGAGAATTTTTTTCAGTTGTTTTTCGTCAATGTATTTTTTAAGCAAATAATAAGTTGTGGCAAATGCATGTGATGATGTAAAAAGCCGCACGTTCTTAGCTTCCGCCTGGTTAAAGATTTCAATTGCGAATTTGCTAAACGGCTTTCTGTCTCCTATAAGATCCACAAGGATGTTGGTGTCAACAAAAATGCTTTTCATAGGTGCTTATGCTCTAGGTAGTCGCGTAGCTCCTGTGCTTCGTCAAAGTTTTCTGGAAGTTTAACAGCTCCAACAATTTTTTGGAGGGCTGGAGAAATTTTGGCGTCACTTTCTTCGAGTGTTATGGTCTCGAGATACTTCTCCACTAAATCAGATAAGCTACGCCCTGTATGTTTGGCATAGGATTTGGCTTTTTCGATTACTGATTTTTCTACCGTTAATGTGAGTTTAGTCGTCATAACGCGTGTAATTTTTTCTAAAATACGTGTAATTTAAGAAATAAGCAAATTTTACAACAATTTCGACCATCCTATTACACATCTGACGGGACAAATAAGTAAAATAATTACAGAGCGCTATCTCTTTCTTTTATAGCTAAACTCTGATTTGATGAGTTTGCCGCTTACACTTCCTTCTATCCAGGCCAACAACTTATCCTTCCCCTGATTTTCATAAACGATGCGCTGCGGAAAGTCATGCGCCTTGTTTTCAAAGATGAAGCGGTTCTTTGCGCTCGAAACCAATTTAAAACTGGTGGTTCCTGCGTTGTCTTTCTCCATTCCGGTTACTACAAAAACTATATCGTTGCCTGCTTTTTTGAGTTCAACGCTTTCCATCATGGTGCTATCGCCCTTTAGGTCGTAGCGGTAGCTTTTGCCGATCAGGCCCTCGGGCGTTGTTTGCCAGTTTTCGGTTATTTTGCCTTTTGGCGTTTTGGTTTGCCAATAGCCCAGCATAAAGTTGAACTGCTTTAACGAAGAGGTCTGCGCCTGGGCAATTTGACAAAGGCTAAGCCCCAATAGCGTAAGCACAAGAGAAAATCTTTTTTTCATCGATTATAGTTTGGTGAATTTACGGCCGTTTGAATATGGGCCAAATGGTGTTTGCCATGCCAGGCATAATTGCCGATCAGATAGCCCAGAGTGTTTTGCTGCCTGGTTTCCGGATGGAAATACCCACGTTCAAAATCTTCAGGCCGTAAGGCTCTTAATAGCGCAACCCATCTTTCATGAATGGCTTTTAAAATCGCGATGGATAGTTGGATATTGCCCTTTTGGGCATCTGGCAGTTCCGCCCAACGTTCTTCAAAATAAGGCCTTATGGCTGGATTTTCTTCCGTTAACGTAAGCCTAGTCCTGGTGTAGGCGTTGATGTGGCTATCGGCCAGGTGGTGTACCACTTGCCTCACCGTCCAACCGCCCGGGCGATAAGGCGTTTCGAGCTGTTCCTCGTTTAAATGGACAGTAGCTTGTGCGATCAATTCTGGCAATAAGGTTAAATCTTCTATCCATAACCGAATATGCTCCGCATTTATTGTGGTTGGAGGCAGATATTTTCCAATGGGATATTTGAGCAGCTCTAAATCTTTCATAAGAACCAAATTACATAATTTTCCGCAAGAGCTTAAGCACCCATGCCTTATCCTGATAAGGTGGATACACCATGCGGTTAAAATCGAGTTTCGACTGAAAAACAACAGCTCTTTCGTGCGAAAAATTCTTAAATCCGAAAAAGCCATGGCTACTGCCTATACCGCTGCTGTTTACGCCGCCAAATGGCAGTTTGGGGTTGGCAATATGCACCAAAACATCGTTTACGCAAACGCCGCCCGAACTGGTATTTTTGATGATCTTTTTAATGTTTTTGGCATTTTGGCTAAAGATGTAGAGGGCCAAAGGCTTGCTTTTGGCATTGATTTGGTCTATAGCCTCGTCCAGATCCTGGTAAGGAATAATCGGCAGGATAGGCCCAAAGATTTCTTCCTGCATAACCTGCGCATCAGCAGGAACTTGGCTCAGCAGTACCGGATAAATGGTTTGATTTTTTTCGTCAAAAGTTCCGCCCCAGTTAATCCGCGCCCCTTTTTCAATCGCCTCGTCAACGAAATGCTTTAGGCGCCTAAAATGTTTCGGGCTGATGATTTTGGCGTATGCTTTGGATTCAATTTGTGAAGGGTCTTTGAAATAGAGGCGCTCAGCGGCGGTTTTATATAGCCCAATAAATTCATCTACCCGTTCGTGGGGCACAAAAATATAGTCGGGCGCAATGCAGGTTTGTCCGCTGTTGATCAATTTGCCCCAGGCGATCTTTTCTGCTGCTTTTGGCAGGTCTACATCGCGGTCGATAAGGGTTGGCGATTTGCCTCCGAGTTCTAGCGTAACCGAACACAGGTTCTTGGCGGCCGCCTCCATCACCACCTTCCCAATGGCCGTACTTCCGGTAAAAAAGATATGGTCGAACGGAAGTTTGAGCAGTGCCGTCGCCAAATCGGCATTGCCTTCAAGGCAAGCTACTTCCTGTTCCTCAAAAACATCGGCTATGATCTTGCCTACTACGGCACTGGTGGCCGGACTCATTTCAGAAGGCTTTAAAATAACGCAGTTGCCGGCCGCAATGGCCGAAATCAAGGGCCCCATGGTCAGTTGAAAAGGATAGTTCCATGGCGCCATAATTAGGCAAACACCTTTGGGCTCGTAATAGATCCTGTTTTTTGAAAAAGGATTGCTTAAGGTTTTGCCTGCCCGTTTGGGCTGCATCCAATCGCGCAGGTTTTTGATGGCAAAATCGAGCTCTCCGTATACAAAAATGAGTTCGGTAACGGCCGTTTCAAACTGGCTTTTTCTCAGGTCTTTGTGCAGGGCCAAATTAATCTCGTCTTCATGTCTGGCTATGGATTCTTTCAGCAGCTTAAGTTTGGCCATTCTTGAGGCCGCATTTTGCTTTCTAAGCGTATATTTGTACACTTGCTGTGCTTCAAAAATCAGGTCTATTTTTTGGTGCATCGTACCTTAAAGCTAGGGGTTGACATTGTTAAATATAGTTAAACGATTAGTAAATTCATGAAAAATACATCTTATTGCCGCATATTGCAGCAATCATATTCCCTTTTGAGCATGAAGAAACTTTTATTTTTTGCCTTTAGCCTTCTGATTACCAATACAGCAGTAAAAGCACAAACCCTGCGCCCCGATGTACTGGTGGTAGGCAATGGTAATGCCGCTGTGGCCGCCGCCATGCAATCTGCCAATTCGGGGGTGAAAACCACGATCTTGCTGCAGGCCGGAGGCTTTGACATTTCGCCAATCGGATCGGACCTCAGCTCGGGCATCCAAGCCGCTTTTCTAAAAAAAATGCGTAATGCCAAGCAGGTAACAGATAGTACCCAGGCCACTCCATTCGATAAACAAACGGCTAATGAAGTGCTCGCCAAGTGGACGGATAGCATTAAGAACCTGACCGTGATCAAAAACGTAATGTGGACCAAGGCCGAACGCTCTGGCAATAATTGGTTTTTCAGGCTGAGCGACGGCCGTACGGTAAAGCCGCAAGTGCTCATCAATCCTGGCGATGCCAAACTTAACGCCACCCTTAAAATTACTCTACCCAGCCAAGACTGGGAAAAACTCGATTATTCGAATACCATTTACCGAACAAACGTAGGGGCAGGAAAAAACATTGGCGGCAGCACGGGCCATATTTTCTCGCTTTACCAGTTGTTGGTGCCTCAGCAGGAAAACCTGATTTGGATCCAGGATGCACAAAGCATGCTGCTCGGTCAAGCTGGCGGCGCAACCGCGGCCTATGCGGCCTTTTTCAAAACCAAAACCTCGCTGTCCGATTTAAAAAAGATACAGGGCGAACTCATCGGTT
>JBCNPG010000354.1:0-4171 GCA_039593445.1 Pedobacter sp. | reverse complement strand
ATTTAAAGGAGGCTGGGTAATGATCCCCTTGGCTTTTCTGGCCTTTTTGGCGCTGGTTATTTTTACAGAAAGATATTTGACCATCCGCAAATCTTCAAAAGACGAATCGAACCTGTTGTTCCAAATCAGACAGAATATACATGAAGGCCGATTGGAAGCCGCCATCGCCTTGTGCAAAAACAATAAATCGCCTTTGGCCCGCATGCTCGAAAAAGGCCTGAAACGCATTGGCCGACCGATCAAGGATATTGAAGGCGCCATTGAAAACACCGGAAAGCTCGAAGTTTCCAAGCTCGAAAAGAACATCGGCATCTTGGGCATTATCGCCGGTATTGCGCCCATGTTGGGCTTCGTGGGGACCATTGTGGGGGTAATCACCATCTTCCACCAGGTATCTATCAAGGGTGCTATCGAAATTGGCACCATTTCTGGCGGTTTGTATACCAAAATGATTACCTCGGCTACGGGTCTGATCATTGGTATCATTGCCTATGTGTTATACCACATTTTGAATATCATGGTAGAGAAAATCATCTTGAAGATGGAAACCGACGCCATTGATTTTATTGACCTATTAGAAGAACCGGGCAAATAATGAATTTACGCAAAAGAACAAGAGGAAGTGTAGAAGTACATACATCGGCGCTGAACGACATCATGTTCTTCCTGATGCTGTTTTTCTTATTGGCTTCTGCCGTGGTTAATCCAACGGTGGTTAAATTGCTCTTGCCACAATCGTCTAGCGGGCAACAATCGACAGCCAAAAAGGCCGTGACGGTAACCATAGATGAAAACCTGAAGTATTTTGTTGAGAAAAAACCGGTAACCATAGACCAGTTGGAGCCCGTGATTGCCGAATACCAAAAAATGGCACCCGATTTGACCATTCTTTTGTACGTGGCCCGCAATGTAACCTATCAGGATGGATTTGTGGTGAACGACATTGCAAACAAATTGAAATTAAAGCTTGTTGTAGCAGTTGAGCCTAAAAAATAATGGTACATAAAGAAGAAAATAATTATCCAAAAGCGATAGCCATTTCCGTTGGGATCATGGGTTTTCTGCTTTTGATTAGCTTTTTTATCGTTATCGGCAGCTTTCAGCCTCAAGAAGAATTCGGCATGGGTGGCATGGTGGTGAACTATGGTACAGCTGCCGAAGGCATGGGAGATGACTATACCAGCATCGAAGAGCCTTCCATGGATCCAAATGCCAACCAAAAACTGCCAGATAAGGTAACTCCCGAAACCAAGGTAACACCCAATACCCCAACGGCTACCAGCAAGGACATACAGACCCAAAATACCGAGGATGCCATTGCCGTGAATACCAAAACGGAAAAAACCACGGTGGCGGCGGCTACCAAAGAAGAAAAGCCTTCCAAACCAGCCATTAATCCAAATGCACTGTACACCGGCAAAAAGAACAATGGAACCGGGCAGGGCGACGGCACGGGAAATACGCCAGGCAACCAAGGCAGCATCAATGGCGATCCCTTGGCACCCAACTATGGCGAAGGTGGCTCTGGAAATGGCAACACCCCTATTCCCTTAAGCAAATTCACTAATTTAGTGGCTCCTGAAGACAATGGCCAAAAAACGGGCAAAATCGTTGTAAAAATTCAGGTAAACCGTCAAGGCAGGGTGGTTTCGGCCACGGCAGGCGCCAAAGGCACAACCTTTTCGGATGCCGATCTTTTCCGCAAATGCGAAAGCGCCATGATGAATGCAAGACTAGATGCTATCGAAAACGGCCCGGAATTAAGAACCGCACTGGTGGTTTTCAACTTTAAGGTGAAGTAAATCATTTCTACTCTTAATACGACAAACATAACTTCTTAGCTTATCTTAGGCGCTTTAGGTGGTATAAAACAACCACTTATAACCATTAAGGAATTAAGTATTCAAAAAAGTTTCTTGCTTTATAATTTATAAACTTGCCTTAGCTTTTCTCAGGCGACTTAGGCGGTTTAAAACAGCCACATTAAGGAATTAAGCATTCAAAAAAGCTTCTTGCTTTATAATTTATAAACTTGCCTTAGCTTTTCTCAGGCGTCTTAGGTGGTCAAAAATACCTTTACAGCCATTAAGTAATTAAGCCCTTAGCTTCCTTTGTAGCTCAGCTGGTCGAAAACATAACCGTTAACCTGTTAAGGTTATTAACAAAGATTAACAGATTGATGTCGACAGATTGCTTATTTTTAAGCATTGGCAATCCCTATGTATAGCAATCGCAATCCATCATTCATAGTCAACCCGTTTTTCGGCATTGGCATCGTCATCTTACTAGTTAATGATCATTTGCTCAAATGGCAATTCGGAAATTGGCTCACTGGAAAATTATCAGATTTTGCCGGAGTGTTTATCCTGCCCCTCTTTGTTGCATTTTTATTCCCCAAGCTTAAATCAAAGGCTTCGCTTATCAGTGGGCTTTTCTTTGTTTGTTGGAAATTGCCCATTTCGCAACCTCTTATCGAACTTTATAACCAAATCGCACCGATACCACTTACCCGCGTAGTAGATCCTTCCGATTTTCTGGCGTTGCTTATCCTGCCTTTTTCACAAAGACTGCTTTTGCAACTAGACCATCAAAAAGTAAATCATTCCCTTGCCATCAAACTGGGCTCGCAACTGGTTTTACTCTGCACCTGCTTTGCCTTCATGGCTACATCGCCCCCGCTTAGCTATTACATCAAGCCCAGTGGCGACGTGCAGCTTGGAAAAGTATATCGCATCAAAAACGGAAAAGGAACCATATTGCAGAATTTGGAAAGAAAAGGCTTTAAGGTAAGCCTCGATAGCAATGCTACGGATGCAGGCACCGGAAAAGTTACTTATTACCTCATTAAAGACGTCGTATTGGAGAAAGATACGATCCAGAAGCTACAAATCGGTTTTGTGAAGAACATGATGATCGTGAATAGCATTACCTTTAAAAACAAGCCTCAGTTGAGCGATTGGAAAAAATTGAAGCGCTACGCCAAATACTATCAAAAAATAATCGATTCGGAAATCATCGAAGAAATAAAGCCCAACTAAATTTCACCCGAAGCCGCCCGTTATCCGGCAATCAACTACAATAGGCCAATGACCATCAACTATAGACTATAAAATTATTTCTATTTTTGCTGTTCAAATCAGCGTATGACCTATCAAAAAACCCTTGATTTTTTATACAGCAAACTGCCTATGTTTACTCGCGTTGGCGCTGTAGCTTTTAAAAAGGACCTGCATAACACCATTGCTTTATGCAATGCACTCGACAATCCGCAAAACAAATATAAAACGCTCCATATAGCCGGCACCAATGGCAAAGGTTCTACTTCGCACATGCTGGCAGCCGTTTTACAGGAAGCCGGCTACAAAACAGGACTATATACTTCGCCACACCTCAAAGATTTTAGGGAGCGTATCCGGGTAAATGGCAAAATGGCCTCAAAAGCCTTTGTGCAAGCCTTTGTAAAAAGCCAAAAGCAATTGATTGAAACCATCGAGCCTTCTTTCTTTGAAGTAACCGTAGCCATGGCCTTCGATTACTTTGCGCAAGAAAAAGTAGACATCGCCGTTATTGAAGTGGGCTTGGGCGGTCGACTGGATTCAACCAATATCATTACCCCAGCGCTTTCGGTTATTACCAACATCAGTTTAGACCATACCAATATCTTGGGTGACACCCTACCGGAAATCGCTTTTGAAAAAGCAGGGATCATCAAAAAAAATATTCCGGTGGTCATCGGCGAAAGCCATCCTGAAACCCAACCTGTTTTCATCCAAAAAGCAGCAACCGAAAATGCAGCGATCTATTTTGCCGACAACCATCTTCATGTAGCCAACATCCAGCAAAAAGGTGCGCACTTGGTTATTGATGTGCTGGAAGGACTAAATGTCATCTTTCCGCAATTAGCGCTCGACCTTACGGGTACCTATCAGCTCAAAAACGTACTCACCGTTATCGAATCCGTTATTCAACTTAGAAAACAAGGCTACGGCATAAGCGATGAGGCGATTTACAAGGCATTAAAAAACGTAAAAAAGCTATCCGGCTTACAGGGCAGGTGGCAAATCATAATCAAGAATCCATTGGTCATCTGCGATACCGGCCACAACAAAGCTGGAATTACCGAAGTGATGCAGAATATCAGCAACACGCCTCACCAAAAGTTGCACCTGGT
>JBCNPG010000353.1:0-4179 GCA_039593445.1 Pedobacter sp. | reverse complement strand
TATTGGTTCCGGTAATCCGTTTCGCCGATGGCAAGTCGTTGAGCAATATCTCTGCCGAAGTCAAAGACTTTGCCGGAAAGGCAAAAGCCAAAAAACTGCAGCCTGCAGAAATGGAAGGTTCTACCTTTACCATCTCTAACTTGGGTATGTTTGGCGTTGACGAGTTTACCGCCATCATCAATACACCAAATGCTTGTATATTGGCCGTAAGTGGCATTTCGCAAGTGCCTGTAGTTAAAAATGGCGCAGTGGTTCCGGGCAACATCATGAAGGTAACCTTAAGCTGCGATCACCGTGTGGTTGATGGCGCTACTGGTGCGGCTTTCTTGCAAACCTTAAAATCGTTGCTAGAAGAACCAATAAGATTGCTGGTTTAAACAAAAATACGTTGCCCCAATTTTAGGGCGATATTATAAATACAAAAGGCTACCTGAAAAGGTGGCCTTTTTTGTTGGCTGGACTGGCCCAGGCCGCAAGCTAAATCATAAATTTATATCTTTAACAGCCCTCCCCTGCAAATTAATGGATAGAGGCACCTAGAAAACATGATCCTGGCTTTCGATACTTATTATTTTGACAACAAGGGCAAAACCGTGTGCGTTGCCTTTGAAGATTGGACAGCCAGCGAGAAGTTCGTGGTGTACACAGAAACACTCGAAAATATAGAAGAATACCAATCGGGTGCGTTTTACAAAAGAGAATTGCCCTGCATTTTAAGCCTGATCCAAAAGATAGACCTGCAAAACGTTGAAGCCATTATTGTAGACGGCTTTGTATACCTCGACGATGAAAACAAGTTTGGCCTGGGTGCCTATTTGTTTGAAAGCCTCCGCAAAAGCATTCCCGTTATCGGCGTGGCCAAATCTAATTTTGCAACCCTTCAAAAAAACAAGCGCGCCCTGCTGAGAGGCGAAAGTCAAAAGCCGATTTTTATAACCGCTATCGGAATCGAACTGGATAAAGCGGCCGAGCAAATCAGTCGGCTTTCGGGTCCCTATCGAATGCCAACCATTTTAAAAGCACTCGACCGGCTTACCAAGGAGCAATAGAACTTGTTAAACAAATTGCTTTCAAAAACACTATCTTTAGGTTGACTAACCTATTGAAGATGAACGATCTTTCGAACCAGCCCATCCAGCTTAGCCAACGCACGGTAATTGTTGATGTGTTGAGAGGGTGGGCGCTTTTGGGCGTTGTGCTCATGAACTATTATGATTTCTTTACCTTGGGCCGCAATTGGGAAACCTTTAAGCCAGACCAGTTGACCAATATCGTCATGTATACCGTGGGCTTTGTGTTCGCCGCCAAATCGTGGACCATGCTCAGTATGCTTTTTGGCTATGGGTTTGCCGTACTTATGAATAACGTCAGCAACAAAGGGCATAACCCTTATGGCTTTTTTGCCGGGCGGATGTTTTGGCTGCTGGTATTGGCTATGATCAATAGTGCCATCTTTTTTGGCGATATTTTAAAAGATTATGCACTCTTGGGCCTATTGCTCCTGCTGTTTTACCGGAGTTCGGCCAAAACCAGTTTTATGGTAAGCATGGCCTTGCTGCTGGCTATTCCTGCCCTAAATTCTTTTATCCATTCGCTGGGCGATAGCGGCTGGAAACACATGACGGCTATACTACCCTTATACCAAAGCCACAACCTCTTCGATGTGCTTTATTTTGGTCTTAAAGGCACTTACTTGGCGCAGATGATCAGCAAGCCTTACCTATATACCGTGCATGTGGTTATGTTTTGCTGTTTCCTGTGGGGCTTTAGCCTCTACCGTATCAATTTTTTCGACCAGTTGGCTACCAAGGTAAGGTATATCAAAAGAACTTTTTGGATTTCGCTAGGCGCCGCCTTGTTGTGCATGGGCATTTTGATAGTAGATCAGCATTTTAAATGGAATTTTTTGAACAGCCATTATAACCTCACTTACTGGGTGGTGCTGAGTACCATGCTGTTCATTAGTTCGGCTATTTGTTGGCTGTATGTGGCAGGCAGGTGCAAACGTTTTTTTGCCAGCTTGGCTATTATGGGGAAAATGACCCTGACTAATTACATGGTACAGAACCTCATTGGGATGCTTGTTTTTTCAGGCTTTGGCTTAGGTATATTCAACTCCAAACCGATCTGGTTCTACCTGTTGCTGGCCGTGGTGGTGTATACCCTACAGGTGTATTTGAGCCATTGGTGGTTATCTCGCTACAATTATGGCCCTATCGAATGGGTTTGGCGCCAGCTTAGCTACCGGAAAAGGCTGCCATTGAGAAAGTGAAGACGGCAGGCGAAAAACACCTACAACAACGTTACTTGGATAATGTAAGTTTAAAGCAGTAAATTAGTTTGTAAAACCTAACCCACGCTAAATGAAACCCCAAAACATGAAAAGATTAGCTGCCGCTTTGGTGGCGCTTGTTGCGCTCCATGGCTGCAAGCCCTCGGGCCAACCTGCAGGCCATGCCGAAAACAAGAACTTTGCCGCGCTTTGTGAGCAATATTACCAAGAAAATCTCAAGCTATCGCCGTTGGATGCTACTTTTGCTGGCGACGACCGCTACAACGACTTGTTGCCAAATACCGGTTCGCAAGCCTTTATCGCCGAATCGAAAAAATTCAACGAACGCTTTCTGGATAGTCTGAGCCATTACGACCGCGAAAAACTAAACGATAACGACAAGCTTTCTTTCGATTTTTTGAAAGACCAGCTCAACATGAATATAGAAGGTTTCAAATACCATCAGGAGTATTTGCCTTTTAACCAAATGTTCGCCTTGCCGTTAACCATTGGCCAGTTTGGTTCGGGCACCAGCGCCCAGCCCTTTAAAACCGTAAAAGACTATACCGATTGGCTCAAAAGGGTTGATGCCTTTTCAGTATGGGCCGATACGGCCATCGGCAACTTCAAAAAGGGTATGCAGGCCGGAATCGTGTTGCCTAAAGCCCTGGTGGTTAAAATGATTCCGCAGATGCAGAGCATGGTGGTGGCCAGTCCCGAGCAAAGCTTGTTCTACGGGCCTGTAAAACTGATGCCTAAGGATTTTAGCGAAGCCGACAAAAAGAAAATTACCGAAGCATATAAGCAGTCCATCATGCATGTAATTGTGCCTACCTACAAAAAGCTGGGCGATTTTCTGCAAAACGAATACCTGCCAAAGGCAAGAACTACCTCGGGACTTTCGGCCCTGCCGGGGGGTAAAGCCTGGTACGAATATTTGGTCAAGCAACAAACCACGACCACTAAAACGCCCGAAGAAATCTATCAGACCGGTTTAAAGGAAGTAGCCAGGATCAAAGGCCAAATGGACAGCATTAAAAATTTGGTAGGCTTTAAGGGCGATTTGAAAGCCTTTTTCGAGTACATGAAAACCGACCCTAAATTCATGCCTTACAAAACGCCAAAAGAAGTATTGGATGCTTTCGAGAACATTCACGAACGCATGAAGCCGAACCTGAAAAAAATGTTCGACCATGAGCCTAAAACTCCATTCGAAATCAGGCAAACAGAAGCTTTTAGGGCAGCTTCGGCCAGTGCCGAATACAATCAAGGTTCGGCCGATGGCAAACGTCCCGGGATATTTTATGTGCCTATTTTGGATGCCAAGAAATTCAACACCACTTCGGGCATGGAATCATTGTTTTTGCACGAAGCCATCCCGGGCCATCATTACCAGATTTCGCTTACCCAAGAAAATACCTCCCTGCCGAAATTCCGCAGATTTGGTTTCCATAATGCTTACGTAGAGGGCTGGGCTTTATATTGCGAATCGTTGGGCAAGGAATTGGGGCTTTATCAAGATCCATACCAGCACATGGGCGCTCTTGGCGACGAAATGCACCGCGCCATCCGTTTGGTGGTTGATGTGGCCATCCACACCAAAAACATGACCCGCGAGCAGGCCATTAAATACATGATGGACAACGAAGCCATTAGCGAAGAAGGGGCTACTGCCGAAATCGAGCGCTATATGGGCATCCCGGCGCAGGCCTTGGGCTATAAAATCGGTGCCATGAAAATCAGGGAGCTGAGAAGCAAATATGAAAAACAGTTGGGCGCCAAGTTCAAACTATCGGCTTTCCATACCGAAGTGCTTAAAGACGGTTCGTTGCCGTTGAGCGTTTTCGAGGCCAAGATGGATGCCTGGGCGGCTAAGCAGAAGTAGGTCAGTTAACAGTTCTCAGTTG
>JBCNPG010000352.1:0-4187 GCA_039593445.1 Pedobacter sp. | reverse complement strand
TGGAGAAACGGCTACCAAAACCTGACTGCCGTATTCCTTGATGCTTTTTACATCAAGGTAGGCACTAGAAAAATAGATGTCGTCAAATTTCTTGTTCACTACAACAAAAGATTTGATCAATTCTTTGGTATGTGCCTTATCCATTATTTCTTTTTCTATGGTGGTTGTGTTATCTCTAAAATCGATTTTGGCAACAAGTAGGGAGGCGTCTTGATTGACATTTTGATACACTAAGGAAAAATAGTAAACCAATGGGGCTTCGCTTGAAGCAAACTGTACATTGCCACCTCGCGTTTTTTTATAAAAATCAACCGGTACCATTATGGTTTTTAAAGGCTCTCTCTTGCCACTTGTATAAAATGCGAGATTGCATTGGGCTAATTTGGAGTCTCTTGTTAATATCAGCAAAGTACCATCTTCAGCACAATAGGCATCCCAAGTTTCTCCTAAAGGCATAATTGGATTAGTTTTTTGTGCTTGTTCTAATTGACTATCAAAATCTATCAGGTTGTAATCAACAGTAGTCGCAAAATCCTTATCGGTTCCCAAATTGCTAAAATAGGTAACCAGTGGAAGCAATGTCGAATTTACCCTTGACTTCTTTTTCATGGCAGTGAGCCTAACTGTCATTTTGAAATAAGAACCATCATTAGCAAAAAAGAATTGAGGTTCTTCCATGTAATCGGAGGTGCCGTTATAAATGTTTTTTTTGGTAATTACTTTTCCGGTTTTCTCTTCGATCAAATAACCAATAAAAGTATTGGTAAAGCTTTTTGAATCTGAGTGGTCGGTCGCTGCCACAACGAGGATGTTTCCTTTGAACTTGCCCATAGCCATTGGAAAGCCATCTAAGGTAACCAGCCATTTTTGCTGAAGCTTGTTGTCAATAGTAACCACAGCAAAGTCCGCCTTGGGTACATTCACAATCATTGCTACGTTATCATCATTAAGATTTAGTCTAGTACCGTATCGGCTGTCTGAGGAACTGATTATATTCCATTGGGGTTTTTTAAGTACCTGAAGTTGTGACTGGGCAAATGACGCAATAGCGAAGAAGGCAAAGAGTAGGGTTAATTTATATTTCATTGAATTGTTAATTTGATGCGATGAAGATATAAATATGAACCGAGTATGCCGATTTCAAATTTGGTGGGTTGCTATAAGGTATTGATAATAAGGGTATTTTATTTGAGGTGGTTTTCAATGTCTTCAAATATCGAAAGGTAGTTTTTTTCGAGTATTGCCTTGTAAACTTCCAGTTGTTCGGTAAGCAATGCAACGGTTGTTTCGCTAAACGGATGGCTCCAAAGGCGCATGCAGATCCTTTGCAAGGCGTAGCTGATGTTTTCCAGCTTCTGGTAGCTCAGCAGGTATCTGCTCGATTTAAAACTATTGAAAAAGCCGAAGAACTTATCGGTATCGGTACAGCCGCATTGTTGAAGAAAGTGAAGCAAGGCTTCGTCGTCAACCCTTTCCAGATGCCCGTAAAAAGCATTGATATCTATCGTACGGTTGGTGACCAACAAATGGTCGAGCAGCAGTTCCAGGCCAATATGGGCCAAAAAAGAGGGGCGTACCGGACTATCAGTCAATATGGGCAACAGGAGTTGTTTAAGCTTAGCGGTTTCGGTATGAAAAAATTCGGAAGAATGGAAAATGGCATCAACGGCCAAATGCCTTTTCCAGCCCTGCAACAGTTGGTGCTGCTGTTGGTCGGCTATGAACAAGGCTTCGTTTTTCTGCGGATAGAAATTCCAGTCTTTATGTGCATTCTTGACCAAATCGGGCAATACGGTGCCAAGCACCAAGTTTTGGTCGGTGCTGTGACGGTCGAAATAATAATGCGACAAGAAGTTCATGTCGTAAAGATAGTTTTTCTGGGCAGAAAGCAAAATGCTCCAAAAACGGACAAATGTCATTTTTGAGCGGAGAAAAATGAAGTTGGATAACTGGATAATTAGGCGCAAAAAATTATCTTTGCAGGCTAAAATAAGTACACGATGACAAATTTTGTTGATGAATTACGCTGGAGAGGAATGCTGCATGACATCATGCCAAACACCGAGGAGAAACTGAACGAAGGCATGTGTGCCGGTTATATCGGTTTTGATCCTACCGCTGATTCGTTACATGTAGGCCACCTGACGCAAATCATGACCTTGATCCATTTCCAACGTGCAGGGCACAAGCCTTTTGCCTTGGTTGGCGGCGCTACGGGCATGGTGGGCGATCCTTCGGGTAAATCGGCCGAGCGGAATTTGTTGACCCCAGAGGTTTTAAACCATAACTTAAACGAGCTGAAGAAACAGTTGGGGCGCTTTTTAGACTTTGGCGAAGGCGCCAATGCCGCTCAAATGGTAAACAATGGCGACTGGTTCCAAAACTTTACTTTTTTGGATTTCATCCGTGATGTAGGCAAGCACATTACCGTGAACTACATGATGGCCAAAGACAGTGTCAAAAAACGTCTGGAAGGCGAAACAGGGATGTCATTTACCGAATTCAGCTACCAGTTGGTGCAAGGCTATGATTTTTACTACTTGTGGAAAAACCATAACTGTACTTTGCAAATGGGTGGTTCAGACCAATGGGGCAATATTGTTACCGGTACCGAACTGATCAGGAGAAAGGACGGGGGTACGGCATATGCCATCACCACGCAACTGATCAAAAAAGCGGATGGTACCAAATTTGGCAAGACCGAAAGCGGTGCGGTATGGTTGGATGCTGAGAAAACCTCGCCTTATAAATTTTATCAGTTCTGGCTCAATGCTTCAGATAGCGATGTAAAAGCCTGGATCAGGATATTTACGCTTAAAACCAGAGAAGAAATCGAAAGATTGGAGCAAGAGCATGATGCTGCGCCACATTTGCGCATTTTGCAAAAGGCCTTGGCCGAAGACATTACCGTAAGAACCCATTCTGTGGAAGCTTTGGAGGCCGCCATTAAAACTTCCGAGTTTTTGTTTGGCAATGGCGATCTTGATTTCCTGAAAACCCTGGATGCGAAAAGCGTATTGGAAATGTTCGAAGGCGTGCCCCAGTTTAACATCTCAAAAGTCGAACTGGCCGAAGGTATCGATGCCGCGAGCCTATTGGCAGAAAAAACAAGTATTTTCCCATCTAAAGGCGAAGTAAAGAAAACAGTTCAGGGTGGTGGTTTGAGCATCAACAAGGTGAAAATTGCCGAACCTTCGACACAATATTCTACGGCCGATTTAATCAACGACCAGTTTGTCATTGTGCAAAAAGGAAAAAGAAACTACTTCCTGATTATTGCAGGATAGTATTGTTGCTGGTGTTGCCCGCCTGCGAACATTCGATATAAGTAGCCACAGATTGGCAGATTTAAACTATAAGAGTCTGTAAGTCTGTGGCTTTTGTTGTTTCTTGTCGTTGGCGTTATTCCCTAAGGATAAGAAAACCATAATCATGCGGAGGATTTGGCCAGCTTGTTGACGGGGAATGCGTACAAGAACTTTATTGCACCAACAGATTGCAACCCCTGATATCGGCATTGTCAAAACGGCCAAGCACTTCGAAGCTGCCGTCGGGATAGACTTTGCCTAAATCTTGCGTAGCAATAAAAGCACAAGAATTGATATTGGCTAAATCAATCACATTGATGCCTCCGCTTTGCCGGCCTGTTAGCAAGCTCAGTGGGTCTGAGGTGTCTCTCAGCAGTATTTTCATCCATGGCGGACAATTAAAAATGCCATTCCCATCAGAATAGCCTTGCGATAACAGCTCGGTCATGCCATATTCGCTGTGAATGTGGCTAACTCCAAAGCCAGCCGTTAAAATCTGATGCAGCTCTTCCCTTACCATTTCCCTTCTTTTGCCCTTCATGCCGCCAGTTTCCATCACAATCAGTTCTGGGAAGTCCAGTTGAAAGCTTTCTACAAAATCGAGCAGGGCATAGGTAACACCAATCAAAATGGTTTTTTGTCCATTGGCTTTAAGATCCAATAAGGTTTGATAAAGCGTTTTGAGGTTATGCAAAAAATAGCCGCTTTGCGGATGATGGCTTTGCTTGAGCAAATCGTCGACCATGTAGATCAGCGAAGAACCTTCGCGTTCTAGATAAGACGGAAGCAGGGCCAGGATGCAAATATCTTTTGGGTTTCCGTAAAACTGTTCAAAAGCCAAGTTAAAGCTCTTTTCATAGATTTTGACATCGCTTACCA
>JBCNPG010000351.1:0-4187 GCA_039593445.1 Pedobacter sp. | reverse complement strand
CTTTACTTGACAGTGCGGCCTACACCATCAAAATCAAAAATGCCAAAGGCAAAGTATCTTCGGCCAACATTGCCGTCAACGAATTTGTTCCTGCCTTGCCATTCGGGCTTGCCCCGAAAGTAAATCCTTGGTACGTAAACAGCGACAGTACGGCACTCAAATCCCTGCTGAATGCCAAAGAGAAAGTAAAGCAAAATGAACGCATAATGGCACCCTTAACTGGCACCACTTTGAAGGAAGTCGAAATTAAAGGCGCTAACCCAAATATCACCTATGAAGTTGCCTGGGACGCTAGGATCAATCAGTTCATTACAGAAGATGAGCTGAAAAAGGTGCCACGCAAAACCCTGCTCGACCTTTTAACAGAAAGGTTCAAGGGCTTTAAAGCAGGCAACTCCTGGTATCCATCTTGTTATTCAAGAATGGGCCATTATAGTTTTGACGAATATGTGATCGGAGCAAACCTTATTTTATCCATCAGGATAGACAAAATAAGCACCTATAAAGTTGTACAAGGCGCCGGCCCTAGAGAGTGGTTTGAGGCCAATAAACAAATCTTCAATTACCTCAATGCCGCCGACATTAAAAACATCCAGCTGTATAAGGGTTGTGTCTTTTATTACCTCGAAATTACCACGCGCAGCGGCAACGGTCCATGGGTAGCTACGGCACCAGGCGTTTATGTATACAGGCCATTGCCATTAAGTTTGGGCAAAGAATTTTACAGTCCAAAATATACGGCCGACCAAACCAACGCCCTACCCGACCTTCGCTCTACCATTTATTGGAACGCAAACGTAATAACCGATGAAAACGGCAAGGCCAGCGTTTCGTTTTATGCGGCCGATAAGCCAACCAGCTATACCATTAAAGCAGAAGGCACCGATTTATTGGGCAGGTTCGGATTTAAGCAAGGTCGCATCAATATTGTGAAGCCAACCGAATCAAAATAAAAAAGCTAAATCTTAAAAAATACTTCGGTAGCGCCATAACCAAACTTTTCCTTGCGGGCATCCATAAAGGTTCTTACCTGCGGGTGCTTGCTAACGGCTTGGTGAATGTGGTGCCTTAAAGTGCCATTGCCCACGCCATGTATAAAAACGATGGACGGCAACTGATGCACAATGGCCGCATCGAGCAACTGGCGGAAATGTGCCAACTGGATATTGATGATTTCGGATTGGGAAAGGAACTGATGATCGTCGCGCAGCTTTTCGATATGCAAATCTACCTCTTGTGGCGGAACAGGCACGATGGGTTTTGAGGTTTCGCCCCTAAAAAAGCTCTCTTTTAATTTTTGGGGATCGATGAGGGGAGCAGGCTCGTCCAGCTGTACCAACCAGCCATATTTATTGATTTCGGCGATTTGTTGCTTGGCCGAATTGAAGTCCTTGCTCCTGAATTTTTTGGTCAGGCTAAGTGGCGCTTTGGGCTTAAGGTTACCCGTCGTAAAATACAATACCTGAAAAATATATTGTGGCCAATTATCCAAATCACCCAAATTGGCACTAAAAAGCTGCATTTGTGCCTGAGGTGGCACTACGCCGGCAAACTCTCCCCTATACTGGCCTTTCGTGTCTGTTTTTAGGGTAAGCAGCAATTGATAGGAACTTCGATTAACCAATGTAAAATGAGCCACCGAACTGGCTTTTGAATCTTCGGCCACTGCCAGAAAAACGCCCTCTTCCTTAAAATCGGCTGCTGCTTGCGCGGTTTGCTGAGGCTCGTGCGCCTGTGTGGTGCCATGGCCATGCACATGCGTAAGGTTAGCGGCAACAACCGGGATTTCGAAACCATCGGTATCGGTTACGCCAAAAGTTTGTGCATCAATTACACGGGTAATATAGCCTTCGCGCTTCTCGTCAACAAAACGCACAAAATCTCCTAATTTAAAGCTCATTGTTCAGTTCGATTGTTATGGGGTCATCAATTTATTTGGCAGCAAGCCTCTAGGTGCTTCTGAGGGCTACCACCTTAACAAGGCACTAGCCCAGGTAAAGCCCGAGCCAAAGGCAGCAAGACAAACCAGATCGCCTTCCTTGATTTTTCCGGCTTCCCAGGCTTCGCAAAGTGCAATAGGCACCGAAGCGGCCGTGGTATTACCATATTTTTGGATATTGTTGAATACCTGATCGTCGCGCAAGCCCAGCAGTTGCTGTACATATTGGCTGATGCGCAAATTGGCTTGATGGGGAACCAGCAAGTCGATATCCTTGGCTTCGAGGTTATTTTTGGCCAAGGCCTCCCTGATTACCTCCGGAAATTTGACTACTGCTTTCTTGAATACGGCGGGCCCATCCATATAAGGCAAAGCGGCGCCGCTTTCCAATTGCTCGGTCGTTAAGAACAGACCACCCAGTTCCTGAGCTGGATAACCCGGTTTTTCGGGCATCCACTTGTTGGCATGCGAACCCGGATAGAACATGGCCAAAATCTCGGCATCGGCACCATCGCTATGCAGATGTGTACTTAAAATGCCCTGTCCTTCTTTTTGCGTAGGTTGCAATACCACTGCGCCGGCACCATCGCCAAAAATAACCGATACGTTGCGGCTCCGGGTTTCGAAATCCATGGCAAAGGAGTGTTTTTCGCTGCCCACCACCAAAATATTCTTGTACATGCCGGTTTTAATGAACTGATCGGCCACCGACAGCGCATAAACAAACCCAGAGCACTGGTTGCGGATATCCAAGGCACCGATTTCCTTCATCTTCATTTCGCGCTGCAGCAAAACACCGCATCCCGGAAAATAATAATCGGGGCTTAAAGTAGCAAAAATGATAAAATCCACATCCTGGGCAGTAATTCCGGCTCTTTCGATGGCAATTTTAGCGGCTTCGATACCCATGGTGGTAGTGGTTTCTTCCAGCCTATCGGCAAATCGGCGCTCTTTGATGCCCGTACGCTCTTGGATCCATTCGTCGCTGGTTTCCATAAAGCGCGATAAATCGGCATTGGTATAAACATTTTTAGGCACATAATAGCCTATTCCCGCAATTTTTGAGTGTTGCATACTGAGTGGGTTTGACAAACAAATGTAGTTATTTTTTGAAACCTATAAGGCTAGGCGGAGGTCCTGATCATGGTCCTTTTAATTTCATATCATACAACTTACATCTATATCTTGATACTATTTATTATTTTTGCAGCATGGCAACAGAAACCAAGGAAGAAACATTTACGTTAGACGAAATCCTCACTTCGCTGAAAACCGTTCATCGCCTGATCCTTTGGAACGATGATGTGAATACGTTTGAGCATGTGATCTGGTGCATGATGAAGTACCTCGACTATACCGAGGCGCAAGGCGAAAAGATTGCCTGGGAAGTACACAACAAGGGCAAATGCGCCGTTTTGGAAGGTTCGTTTACCGAAATGGAAGTTTACCGCAAAATTCTGCAACAGGAAGGATTAACAGTCACTGTCGATTAATAGCTGGCTTAACTCTAAGCACGGGCTAAGAGAAAAGCCTAAACAACCTCAATGCCTTAATGGTGAGCTAATTTTAACCACCTTATACGCCACAGGCCAAATCTCTAAGAATGGGCTAAGAGAAAAAGCCTAGACAACCTCAATGCCTTAATGGTAAGCTAATTTTTTAACCACCCAGATGCCTTAGGTTAAATATCGACGTTGCTTATTTCAGATTAGCCATCAATTTGGCCAATTCAGCCTGTGTACTTTGCGTTTTATCCTTGGCATACCAACCGTGCAGCTGTTCAGCAAGCAGCATCATATCGCTATTTTCTTTCTTCCACTGTGCCAATAGCTCCTGTAGTACCTGAGGTCTTGGCCCCCATTTGGGCAAAGCGAGCTCCTTTTGCTCATTAAGCACCAAAAGCACCGGAATGGCCCGGCCATTATTGGTCAAATGGGCATCGATCAACTCCAGATGTTGGTCGCGCAACACCAGTTTAAGGTCGAAATGATCAGGCGCATGCTCCACCAATTTGTTAATTACGGGTACAATTTGGGCCGCATCGCCACACCAGCCTTCGCTGATGACCAAAAAATGGTATTTGCCCTTTACATGGTCTACAACCTGCAAAAGCTCGCTGCCCAAAACTGTGGTCTTGTCTACCCGGTTCATGCGTTGCACGTTCATCTTGGTGTAATGCAGCATCGCTTCCGAATGATCGGGCCCCGTGGTCTTGCCTTCGGCAAGGAGCTGGTCTACCAATTCGCGA
>JBCNPG010000350.1:0-4200 GCA_039593445.1 Pedobacter sp. | reverse complement strand
GGAAAGACTGGCCGATTTGATAAACCTTATTGGCCTTGTTGATGCGGTAAAGGCTATAGTAATTTTCGTCAGCCATGCCATAGCCTACGATTACCTTATTTTTGGGATCATAGGTAGGATTGGCAATTTCATCAAATCCCTTTACCCTGGTCAGGCTGTGTTTTTGGCGATTGATCAGGTACAACAGGTAATAAGAATTGCCTCCGCGTGCACCGCTTTCCACAAAAAAGAGCAGGTCTTTGATACCATCATTGTTATAATCGATGTAAGTGGCCTCCCGTGTGGCTTGGGTGGCACTATGGTTTTCCTTCCAATAAACACGATCGGTTTTGCCATTCTTTCGGCCAAAATAAATATTGATGCTTTGTTGGTCGCCCGTTGCCATTTGCTCGATCGCTAATCCGTAGCTTTTATCGGCGAAAGGATAAATGTACTGCCAATTGCTTTCGGCATGACCGAATATCTTTTGCTGCGCGTGTACCCAAACAGCGCTAATCATTAAGCTACAAATTAAAAGCACTGACTTTTTCATATGCAGCGGCTCATTAAGATTAGAAATACTTTTTGATGGTTTGGAGTATTTCTTCGGTAACCTGACTGTTGGTGGCCAATACCTCGCGGGTTTCGAAGATTTCTGTGCCTCCCGAAAAATTAAGGATGGTCCCTCCTGCCTGTTGCACAATAAAGGCTCCAGCAGCCACGTCGTACGAATTGAGGTTGTATTCGAAATAGGCATCAAAACGGCCACAGGCTACGTAGGCCAAATCGACCGCTGCAGAGCCAATACGCCTTAGGCCATGGCATTTCTGCATCATTTCGGTAAATAGCTGTATGTACTGGGGTTGCTTGTCGAACTGGTAATAGGGAAATCCGGTAGCCAACAAGCATGTAGACAGGTTATTGTTTGGCGAAACACGGATTGGCTTGTTGTTGAGGTAAGCGCCTCCACCTTTATAGGCTGAAAACATTTCGCCCCTATTGATTTCGTAAACCACGCCAATTACGGGCTGGTCATGCTCGTAAAGCGCAATACTGATGGAATAAGTAGGTATGCCATGGATAAAATTGGTGGTTCCATCCAAGGGATCGATAATCCAGGTATAGGTATGGCCTTTAACGTTTTCCGTTTCCTCTTCGGTAATAAAACCCGCTTCCGGCAAAATCTTGGTCAGGTTCTTTACAATCTGTTTCTCTGCATTTTTGTCTACATAAGAAACCAGGTCGTTCAATCCTTTGTATTCGATGGCATTGGCATCAAAAGACATGGCTTCCTTACGAATAAAATTACCCGTTAAGCGGGTAACCGCTATCACTTTCGAGCATAGTAATTCGTAATTCATGTTAGTAGCTTTTTAGTTTCTCCCTGTTTTTGTTTGAATAGATCACCAATGCCAATCCACCGATAAACAACAGCGACGAGATCAATTCTGCCTGCGTAAAGGAAATTCCTGCAACAGTATATTTAGAGTTTACACGAATGAGTTCAATAAAGAAACGCTCTACGCCAGTTAGCATCAAATAAATTCCAAACATCATACCCGGCGATTTGATGTGTTTCCTGATTTTCCAAAGGAACAAGAAGATCAAAAAGGCCAATACCACCTCATAAATAGGGGTTGGATAAACCGGACTGGCCAGCTCGTTGCAATAACGGCCAACACAACCCGCAATAGGCTCGCCTTCGCGGGCTACGTTGTTTGGGTAGGTATAGGCCCACAGCCAATCTGGCAACCAGGTAAATGGTTTAGGATGCAGGTTTACGATACCCCAGTCACCATCGCCAGCCAAGTGGCAACCAATACGGCCAACACTATAGGCCAGCATCATACCTGGTCCACCCACATCGAGCATATGTAAAGGCTTGATGCCGTTTTTGCGCGCAATGTACAACACAGCCGTGCCGCCACAAATCAATCCACCATAAAAAGTAAGACCTGTAAAGGCAAACAAACCGCCCAGCGGATCTTGGATAAAAGTATCCCAATGTTCGAGATTATCAAAAATCTTTGCGCCCAAAAAGCCCCAAATGGCCGCCCAAACTACCATATTGCTCATCAGCTCGTAAGGATGCACGGTAATATCAACTTCTTTAGGCTGTGGCAATTTTGCCGCGTCTTTTTCCTTATAGGCCCAGTATATGAATACGGCTGCCAAGATAAGGCCACCCAGCATGTTTCCTTTGGTAGAGAGCAGCACACCTTGCTGATCATCTACAAAAACCTTGTAGTTGAGGATGGCATAGAGTACTTTATAGCCAATAATGAAACCAAAAACACCATTCGTAACCAGTTCTAGTGCAGAAGCCGGCTTGCCAATGGTTACCCTTTTCTTGATGGGATGGATAATGCCCAGCGCTTCTTTCCTTTTGAGTTCTTTGGTAAATGCCCAGTAAGCAGCCACAAAAGCCAAGGCTACAAAAACGCCGAAAGTATTAAATGGCAAAGGCAAATTGATGCCAAAGAGATAAGATAAAAAATGGGAAACGGTAGGAAACATATATCAAATGTAGTTTAGGCGAAGATAGGAAAAAGTTGCTAGTTTTAGTGGCGAAGTTGTTTCTGTTTAGCTGGGAGTCGAAATGTTCGGATACCGAAGCCCATTAACAATGGCCTAAAAGTTGGGAACTTGTAGCGAGAACCGCTGAGCAACCAGAAGCAGGATGCTAGTGGCTATGCACCAAAGTTTCGGCTTCTTCTACTTCTACCTCGCCATCGGCCGACAAGCCAAGCAGTTTTACGTTTTTGAGTTCATTAACCATCACCGGGTCGTATTTGGCCCTCACTTTTACATAGTTTTTGGTAAAACCATGCATATAGCCGTTCTTCTGGTCGTCTTCAAAAAGCACCTGGCCAATTTCGCCTAGTTGCGATTCATAGAAAGCCCTTCGCTTTTTGTCGGACAGGATATGTAGCATCTTGTTGCGTTCGAAACGGGTACTACCGGCCACTTTTCCCTTCATGGTGGCCGCTTCGGTTTGCTCGCGCTCCGAATAGGTAAATACGTGCAGGTAAGAAATATCCAAACCGTTCAGGAATTGATAGGTATCTAGGAAATCCTCTTGTGTTTCACCCGGGAAGCCCACAATCACATCTACTCCGATGCAGCAGTTAGGCATGACTTCCTTGATTTTCGCTACCCTTTCGGTGTAAAGCTCGCGTTGGTAACGTCTTTTCATCAAGCCCAAGATTTTGTTAGAACCCGACTGCAAGGGAATATGGAAATGTGGCACAAAACGCTTAGACGTGGCTACAAACTCAATGATTTCGTTGCTCAACAAATTGGGTTCGATAGAAGAGATACGAATACGTTCAATGCCTTCTACTTCATCCAAAGCCTTTACCAAATCGAAAAAACGGTCTTGTCTTTTGCCTTCCCTGATGCCAAAATCGCCCAGGTTAACCCCGGTAAGTACAATTTCCTTCACGCCGCTTTGGGCAATTTGTTGCGCGCGGCTGACCACATTCTCGATGGTATCGCTCCGGCTGCCCCCACGTGCCAAAGGAATGGTACAATAGGTACAAGGATAATCGCAACCGTCCTGAACCTTAAGGAAAGTACGGGTACGATCGCCGATAGAATAGGCGGCAATAAAATTATGGTTAACCTTTTCGATGTTCTGCTGGTGAACGACAGCCTTAGGTTTTTTGGTAAGGTCTGTAATAAACTCTACGATCCTGAATTTCTCGGCCGCGCCCAAAACCATATCAACGCCTTCTATTTCGGCAATTTCTGTAGGTTTTAGCTGGGCATAGCAGCCTACAATGGTGATGTAGGCATTTGGAGCATATTTTAGGGCTTCTTTTACCACTTTGCGACATTTTTTGTCGGCATGATCGGTAACAGAACAGGTATTGATTACATATACGTCGGCAGCATCGGTAAATTCGACCACACGATAACCTGCATCGGTAAATAAACGGCCAATGCTGGATGTTTCGGAAAAATTAAGCTTACAGCCAAGCGTATAAAATGCAACCTTTTTCATTGATTCTGCAAAGATACGAATTTAGTTGGGAGTTGTAAGTTTGGAGTGACTGGCGCTCATGGTTTGACAACCTGTTTACAATCTAAAGCTAGCTCTTCAAGAAACAATCACTGTGTAAAAATTATTAATTCTTTGCTAAGTTCTTATAAGAGTAATTGTATTTTTTGATACAGGCCCGGATATTATCGAAGGTGAAGCTCTTCTTTTTAAAATTG
>JBCNPG010000035.1:0-11679 GCA_039593445.1 Pedobacter sp. | reverse complement strand
ATCGAAAATGGCACTGGCATTAGCCGGAGCATTGATGATACTAAGCTTAAATCCAGGTTTTACCTGCAGTTTTTTGAGAAGTGCATGTTCCATTGCTTACAACCTGAGTTTGGCGAAAAAATCCCAAAGCACAATGCCGGCAGAAATCACGATATTGAAAGAGTGTTTGGTGCCAAACTGAGGTATTTCTATGCATGAATTAATGTTTTTCATCGCCTCATCGCTTACACCATTCACTTCGTTGCCAAAAATCAGTGCATATTTTTTGTTCACATCGGGTTTGAAAACATTCAGCATGGTACTTTTCTCGGCCTGTTCGATGGCTATAATTTCATAACCATGGGCCTTTAGGCTTTCGATAGCCGTTAGCGTATCGGCAAAATGGATCCAATCGACAGACTCGGTTGCACCCAAAGCTGTTTTTTCGATTTCGCGATGCGGAGGTTGTGCCGTAATGCCGCATAACACCACTTTTTCGATGGCAAAACCATCCGCCGTTCTAAATACCGAGCCTACATTGTGCATGCTTCGCACGTTATCAAGCACTACCACTACAGGCAGTTTTTCCTGTTCCTTAAATTCCTTCACGCCTACACGGTTCAGTTCGTCGAGTTTCAGTTTTCGCATGATGCAAACTTAGAAAAACCTAATCATTTTGGATGGTATGCTTAGCAAATTAATTAACCGGAACGGTCAAGGCTTTTACGCCATCGCCAATGGCATGTACATAAATTGCTGCCGGATAGCCTACCTTGTCAACGTAATAATCGGTCAAGTTCTTCGCAAAATCTTCTTCGTAACCTTTTTTAAGCAGGGCAATGGCACATCCACCAAACCCGGCACCTGTCATGCGTGCGCCAATTACATGCTCGTAGTCTTTGCAAAAATCAACCACGGCATCGAGTTCTTTTCCGGTAACTTCATAAAGTTCTTTCAGCGATTGGTGCGAAGCATACATCAAGCGTCCAAATTCATCGAGTTCGCCTGCATTCAAGGCTTTGGCAGCCAAGTGTACACGATCATTTTCCCTAACTACGTGGGTTGCCCTTTTCAATACGGTTTGGTTGGTAATCAAATGGCTGTGCAAGGCAAATTTTTCGGCATTGAGTTCACACAGGTTATTGATGCTGATCTCTTGCTGCAACGCGGCCAGTGCTTCTTGGCATTCGGCTACACGTTCGTTATATTTTGATTCCGAAAGTTCACGTGTTTTATTGGTATTGATGATGGCCAAGATGTAATCGCCAAGCTGGCAATCTACTACTTTGTATTTCAGGGTATCGCAATTCAGTACCAAAGCCTTGTCAGCTTCGCCAAAAGCAATGGCAAACTGATCCATAATGCCCGAATTAACGCCTATAAATTCGTTTTCTACCTTTTTGGAGAGCTTAACGAGTTCCAGCTTATCATGACCCAACTGGTAATAATCGTTCAGGGCATAAGCCGTAAGCACTTCGATGGAGGCCGAAGATGACAAGCCGGAACCGATGGGAATGTTGCCATAATAAAGCAGATCGAGGCCTGTACCCAGTTTCCAGTCTCCCTGCTGAAGCTCATTGATAACGCCCAGCGGATAATTATACCATTCGCCACCCGTTTTTTCATAGCTGTTTTGCAAGGGAAAGCGGCCTTCGTCATTAAAGTTTAGGCTTTTAAAACGGATCGATCCCTCGTTGTTTGGCGCCAGGAGCAACCAGGTTCCGGCCGTGATGGCGCAAGGCATAACCAACCCGCCGTTATAGTCGATATGTTCACCAATTAAGTTCACCCGACCCGGGGCAAAATAGGTAGCGGCTGGTTCTTGTTGATAATGTTCGTTAAATGCTTCGTTTAATTGGTTTTTCATGACTTGTTCTTGGCAGAGTTATATTTTAAATTGTATTTTAGCTGTGCACCTAAGATACAACTTATGAAAACAAAGCAAATACACACCGGCAAATTTATTGATGAAAAAGAAGTTATTGCCGTTGAACTGACCAACGACCAAGGCACTCTGGTGAGTATCTATAATTATGGTACCATCATCAGCAAATTTATAGTAAAGAATGCACAGGGACAGATGCAGGATATCGTGCTGGGCTTTGACCATATTGATCAATACGTAAGCGAAGAATATTTAGCCAATTATCCCTACTTGGGCGCAATTATAGGACGTTATGCCAACCGCATCAAAAACGGCAAATTCAGCATCGATGGGGTGGAATATCAATTGGCAAAAACCAATGGCGAAGATTGCCTGCACGGTGGCGTCAAAGGCTTCGGCAAAAAAGTATGGGATATTGTGGCAACTAGCGAAGAACCGCATGCCAGCGTTACTTTCCAGTATTTCAGTTTAGACGGCGAAGAGAATTTTCCGGGCGATTTGGCAGTTCAGCTTACCTTCGAATTGACCAACAACAACGAATTGATCTTGACCTACCAAGCTGATACGGACGAGGCCACGCCGATTAATTTGACCCACCATAGCTATTTCAATTTGTCGCCAAGTTTGGGCCAGGTAACCCAGCATATGCACCAAATGAATGCTTCGAATTACCTGGAACAAGATAGCAATTATGTGGTTACCGGAAAATTAATACCTGTTGAAGGCACTTACCATGATTTTAGAAAGGGAAAACCAATAGGAGAGAACTGGAACGCCGAAGAAGGGTATGACCAGACTTATGTGCTCGACAAGCCTTATGGCGAACTTTCATTAGCCAGTAAAACCAGCGAAGCCAATAGTGGCCTAACGTTAAACATTTATACCACGGAGCCTGTGGCGCATTTGTACACCGCCAAATACCTGAATGTAAAAAATGGCAAGGGCAACCATGATTATAATGAGTTTGATGCTTTTTGTGTGGAAACGCAACATCATCCAAACGGCATCAACTTGCCACAGTTTCCTTCAACATTGTTAAGGCCAGGCGAGGTTTATCATCAGGTAACCATTTATAAAGTTGGTACCTAGGCAAACTATTGGCTTGTTTTGAATGTTGCTTAACAAGGATAAAAATAGACCTGATTAATTCAATAAATTTAAATTAAGATAGAATGTTCACTTTAGATGCGATCGAACAAGCCGCCAGCAAAGTTGCTAGCGGTGCTGATTTTCCCCAATTTGTTAGAACGTTAAAAGCAATGGGCGTACGCCGAAATGATGTCTATGTCATGAATGGAATGTCGGTGTACTTTGGCGATGATGAAGAGAGCATTGAAAGTGGCCCAGCCTATGAAAATTTGCTGATTGAGGAAAAATCGGATAGGGAAGCCCTACAGGAAGCTTTAAAGGTGCACCAGGCTGGCCAAACCGATTACCAAACCTTTTGCAGGCAGGCCGCTGCAGCCGGGGTAGAGAAGTGGGTCATTGATTTTAGCGCCAATACGGTAACCTATTTAGATGCAAGTGGCAAGGAGCTGATCACCGAGCACATCCCAATTTAATGGTTTATTTTAAAAATATTCATTGCTTTGTAACAGGAATGTTATCGTAAGTTATATATTTGTTAAAATAATGAACAATCATTAAACACCAAATGTAAACCCTGCAGTGACCAAATCAATGACGCAAAAAAACTTGCGCCTTAAGGCAAATCTATATCATCTAATTAACAATCAGCATTTTATACTTGGGGTTTGGATAGTCCTGGCCTTGGCGGTTTCCATCAAGCAAGCCTTTCAGCCTACCAACAACAACTATTTGATCTTTAAATATGTCTACCTCCATGCCGTAGATCGATTGCCCTTATACGATTTCTATTTCAGCCAATACCAGGATTCTAATCATTATGGCCCATTTTTCAGCTTGGTTATAGCACCATTTGCCAAGCTTCCCGATTATTTGGGCATGTTGTTTTGGCAATTGGCCAATATTGGCTTTTTGTTCTTTGCCATTAAGCAATTGCCTGTAGGCAAGAACAAGGTAAACTTGATTTTTTGGATCATTACCCACGAACTTTTAACGGCCATGTTTGGCCTGCAGTTCAACATCTCCATTACGGCCATAATCGTCTTGGCTTATGTATTTATTGTCCAGGGCAAGAATTTCTGGGCAACTTTTGTGATTATGTTGGGCACTTTTGTAAAGCTTTATGGCATAGTTGGCCTGGCTTTTTTCTTTTTTGCCAAACAAAAACCCAAATTTATATTGTACTGTATCTTTTGGGCGGCAGTGATGTTTGTAGCGCCCATGCTGTTTTTTTCGCCGACTTACATTCTGCATTGCTACCACGACTGGTTCGTTTCGCTGAGCGAAAAACAACACCTCAACGCCTCGCTCAATTCGATGCAGGATATTTCGGTAATGGGTATGGCACGCCGAATCAGCGGCAATGCCAACCTGCCCAATCTGCCTTTTATTTTGGGTGGACTTTTTCTTTTTGCCTTGCCTTACTTGCGGATCAAACACTATCAAAACGAGGTGTTTAGGCTATTGATTTTGGCTTCTACCTTAATTTTTGCGGTTATCTTCAGCAATTCTTCAGAGTCGCCTACCTATATTGTGGCCTTTACCGGAGTAGCGGTTTGGTTTGTGGTACAGGAAAGGCCATTGAAACCGATTGTGATCTTCCTATTCATATTTGCCTTTGTATTAACCAGTTTATCACCATCCGATTTGTTTCCAAGGTATTTGAAAGAGGCTTATGTAAAGCCCTATTCGCTCAAGGCATTGCCATGCATACTCATCTGGCTGGCTATCATCTACCAATTGATAGTAGAGAAATTTAAGTTAAAACCTATACAACACACAAATGAATAAATTAGTTTCAATCGTTATCCCCGCCCACAATGAGGAAGAGAACATCATCGTCATTGTAGAAAGGATAGAAAAAGTATTCGAAACCTTGCCCTACCGGTTCGAGATTCTGGTCGTCGACGATGGTGGTACGGATAAAACCCTGGAAGTGATAGAAAACCTGGCCAAGGCAAAAAGCAATTTCTTTTATGTAGAGTTTTCGCGGAATTTTGGCCACCAGCCGGCTTTGAAGGCCGGTTTGGACTATGCCAATGGCGACTGTGTAATTTCATTGGATGCCGACCTGCAGCATCCACCAGAACTCTTCAGGCAAATGCTCGAAAAATGGGAGGAAGGCTATGATATTGTCTACACCCGCCGTAAAGAAGATAAAAAACTGCCTTTTAAAAAACGTAAAACCTCTTATTATTTTTATCGCTTGCTCAATTCGCTTTCTGATATCGAAATAGAACCAGGCACCGCCGATTTCAGGCTGCTGGATAAAAAGGCCGTCAAGATCTTCAGGGAATTCAGGGAAAATGACCTGTTTATCAGAGGCTTGGTTAAATGGCTTGGGTTTAGGCAATATCCAATAGATTATATCCCCGAAGCCCGTTTTGCAGGTGCCAGCAAATACAATATCAGCAAAATGCGCAAGCTCGCCATACAGGGCGTAACCTCGCTTAGTACCAAACCTTTGCACACGGCTGCTTATTTGGGTTTCTTTTTTTCCATAATGTCGCTGCTCTACATTCCATACGTCATTTATGCGTTTTATATGGGCAAGGAGGTTAGTGGCTGGGCTTCGCTCATCATGACGGTTGCCTTTTTTGGAGGATTGCAGCTTATTATTTTGGGCATCATTGGCATTTACATTGGCAAAATGTTTATGCAGACCAAAAACAGGCCAAATTATATCATTCGTTCCACCAATATAGAAGGGATCTTGTAGTGTTTCTGATCAGTTTTGACATTGAAGAATTTGATATGGCTTTCGAGTATGGGAAGTCTATCGCTTTTGAAGAGCAGATCAGCATTTCGGTTGAGGGATCGCATCAGATCCTGGATCTATTAAAGAAGCATCAAATCAAGGCCACATTCTTTGCTACGGCCGTATTTGCTACACATGCTCCCGAAATCATCGAACGCATTAAAAGGGAGGGCCATGAACTGGCCTCCCATAGTTATTACCATTCTAAATTTGCCACCGAAGACTTGGCCTTGGCCAAGCAGCAATTGGAAAAGCTCTCAGGGTTGCCGATTAATGGCTTCCGCATGCCCAGGATGATGCCGGTTGATGAGCGGGAGATTGCCAAGGCTGGTTACTTGTACAACAGCTCTATCAATCCAACTTATTTGCCCGGCAGGTACAATAATTTAAACGTATCAAGGACTTATTTTGAGAAGGAAGGCGTGCTACAGCTTCCGGCATCGGTTAGCCCGATGTTTCGTATTCCGTTGTTTTGGCTGTCTTTTCATAATTTTCCGCTTTGGCTTTACAAGTATTTGCTGCGCAGGGCCTACCAGAAAGATGGATATGTAAACATCTACTTTCACCCATGGGAATTTACGCCGTTAAACAACAAACAGAAATTCGGATTTCCTGGCTATGTAAGCAAAAATTCTGGTGCGCAGATGATTGCAAGGATGGACAATCTTTTGGCATGGGTAAACCAAAAAGGCTATCAAAGCAGTACCATAGCCGACTTCGTTCAAAAAATCAAGGCTCTTTCTTGACCGTTTTGAACGAAAAATAGGTTTGGCAAAAATAGCTGAACAAGGAGAGCACCACAATGATGATTGCCTGCGAAGGCGTTGCCCAGAATTTGAAGTAGCCTACCAAGAGGTGCAGCAAGAAATAATCGAGAAAGATATTGGTTACCGTTAAACTGGCATAACGGATAAACTGTACGTGTCCCAAGAGGTTAGAAGATTGGAACACCACATATTTATTGAGGCAAAAGCCTACCGGAAAGCTGATGGAAAGGGCCAACAGGTATGCGGCTATGTATCTCGATATGGCAAACCCCAGTATATAAACCACTTTGCTGGTAAAGAGAAAATTATAGCTGGCCGAAAAAACCAAAAGGTTGAGCAAAGCATTGCTGCCGCCACAAAAAGCATAGCGGAAGGTCTGGATCCCGATCAGCCTCTTGAATGGCGGATAAAAGAAGTCGATAAAATTTAAAATAAAGTCTCTAACCCTGTGCATTTAAGCTAATCTTTCTAGAACGGTTTTAATGGCCTGCGCTACTATTTTTTCGGGCTGGCTACTGAACTCAAACTTTACGCGGCTGGCCAAAATGGCATTGATGGACAATGCCTTATGTCCTAAGGTTTTAGCCAAGGCATAAATACCTGCCGTTTCCATTTCCAGGTTGGTAATGCGGTGTTTGCCCTGTGCAAAGCTATTGAGCTGGCTGATGAAATCGGGTACTGCGTTTTTGGCTCGTACCTGCCTGCCCTGTGGCGCATAAAATCCTGGAGCGGTAATGGTAATGCCTTGAACCATGTCTTTGCCGATGGTATTAAGTAGGGTATCATTGGCCGCGGTGAGGTAGGGATGGATGCTTCTGATATGCGAAAAGTGTGTTTTAATGCCTTCCAGCAAGCTGTTCTCTTCTCCAGACGACTGATGGACATAGTAGTTCATTAAGGCATCAAAGCCCAAACCGTGCGACGACGCTAAAATGGTGCCCATGGGGATATCGGGTTGTATAGCGCCAGAAGTACCGATTCGGATAATATCCAGCGATTTCAATTCATCTTTAACCGTTCTGCTTGCAAAATCGATATTGACCAAGGCATCCAGTTCATTAAAAACAATATCGATGTTGTCGGTCCCTATTCCTGTAGAAATTACGGTAATGCGTTTTTTGCCAATATAACCGGTATGGGTGATAAATTCTCGTTTGCCTTTTTTAAGCTCTATCGAATCAAAATGCTTGCTGATTTCGGGTACGCGATCCAAGTCGCCAACGGTAATTACCGTGTCGGCAATATCTTCGGGCAATAAATTCAGATGATAGATGCTGCCGTCGGGATTAATGATCAAATCGGCTTCTGATAATTTTTGCATATGTTCAATTGTTTAGATAATTCAGTGTGCATGGCATGGCTGGTTCTTCGCCTTCATCATTGCAACAATATAGCAATTTAACGCTAATTAGACGCATTAAACCGTATAGAGATATTTCACTTTCAATCCGTTTACCTTTTCTAATTTGCCCAATACTACGTTGAGATTGGTTTTGCGAACTTCGAAGCGCAGTATACATTTCATGTCGAAGTTTTGTTCGAGCACCTGCAATTCTTCTTCCTTGACGATGCGCATCACCGCGTTCATTTCAAGGTAGTCGAATTCGGCTTCGTAAATGTCGTTTACCGTTTTGGCAATGATTTCGCAGGCCTGCAAGGCTTCCACAGAGGCTGATTTGTAGGCATTGATCAAACCTGGGACACCCAGCAAAGTGCCTCCAAAATAGCGCACCACTACCATCAGGATATTGGTTACATCGGCCGAAAGCAGCGAATTGAGAATAGGGCGTCCAGCTGTTCCAGAAGGCTCGCCATCGTCGTTGAGTTTGAATACGCTACGGTCTTGACCCAAACGATAGGCCCAGCAAAAGTGCCTCGCCTTGGCATGTTCGGCCCTTAGCTTGCTTAAAATAGGCTTCAGCTCTGCCTCGTTTGTAAAGGGGTAGGCATAGGCAATGAATTTGCTGCCTTTGTCGCGAAAAATCCCTTCGGCAGGTGCCTTTATGGTTTGGTAGGTATCATCAAACAGCATGCAGCTTGGATAAGGTAATAAGTATAATGGCCGCCAATGCTAAAATCAGGCCCAGGTAATTGAGCTTGGTCAGTCTTTCCTTAAACAGCACAATGCCAATAAAGCTTCCCGCTATAATTACCCCCATGTTCATAGTGGCAAAAACGGTAGAAGGGTTTGTTGACATGGCCTGGTGGGCTTTCAGGTAGAACAGGATATTACCAAAGTTGAAGAAGCCGAGCACGCAGCCACAAATAAAGTTGACCAGCTGCAGTTTCGTCTTTTTGATGGAGGCCAAATAGAGGATATAAGCCAGCGACAATACAAAACAGATACAGAATATCACAAAAAGCGATGTGGTAAACGGCATTACAGTAATTTGGCTTACCAGTTTAAGCAAGACATCTATTAAGCCGAAGCCCACAAAAACAAGCAACAGGTATAGCCATGATTTTTTGGACGAAACTCCTTCCGACTTGCGGTACATGGTAAAGATAATAGCGGCAAAACCGAAAATCAGCCCTACATATTTCAGGCGGTCAAAACTGTCGTTGAAAAGAAAATAGGCCGCGCATAGCGAAATAAACAAAGATAAGCGTTGCGCAATATCGGTACGGGCCAATCCGGCTTGCCTTACGGCGATGCCCTGAAACAAAAAGATGGAAGGCAACAAAATGCCCAAGGCTGGAAATACCCATGAAATGCTGGCCAAGCTGATATCGCCCAAATTGGGCCTGAAAAATACCGCACTGAGCACAATGGCAAATAAATAGTTCCAGGTTACGGCCTGCATCACATTAATCTCGTAACGTTTGGCCAGTTTGAGCAATACGCCCACGGTAACACTGCAAATAATGCTTAGCGCTAAATAAATCATGCTTTATAAAGAAGTATAAATTTTAAGTACATCGGTTCCCAATTCCATTTCCGAAACCAGTGTTCCGGCAATAGCAGGTGCTAATATACCACTTGGCCACGTGGTTTGCGAAGTAAATATTCTGGCTTCGTCCCAAAGGCCGGCGGTAATGAATTGGTTTAGGATTTGGGCGCCTCCTTCAACAATTACCGACTGGATATCCATCAGATAAAGCTGGAAGGCTATTTTTTGCGCCAAATAAAATGACATGTCTTCCATTTGTACAAAGTGTATATTACCCTGCACATCGGTTTTTATTTCGTTGAAAATAATGGTTTTGGCAGCTGTGTCGTAAAGATGATAGGAGCTAGGCACCTTGAGGTTTCTATCGATGAGGATGCGTACCGGATTTTTGCCTGTTACATTTCTGGCGGTTAAACGCGGATTATCGTGCAGCGCAGTCTGCTTGCCCACCAAGATGGCATCTTCTTCGGTACGCCATACATGGTTAAGCTGATTGGCGAGCGGTCCCGAAATCCAAGCCTGGCCTCCGTTTTCGGGAGCAAAATAGCCATTGGCTGTTTGGGCCCATTTCAAGATGATAAACGGTCGCTGTTCTTTTATCCTGGTCAAAAAACGACGATTCAGGTTATCGCATTGTGCCTCTAGCACACCTGTTTCTACCTGTATGCCACCTGCTTTTAGCTTTTCAATGCCTTTGCCGTTTACCCCTGCAAAAGGATCGGCACTGCCGATAACCACTTTTTTAAGCTGGTGCTTAACCAGCAGATCGGCACAAGGTGGCGTTTTTCCAAAATGTGCGCAAGGCTCCAGGCTTACATAAACGGTAGCATTTTTGAGTAGGGATGGCGCTTTATCGGCATGGCGGTTAAGCACATCGTTGATGGCGTTAACTTCGGCATGGGCCTCGCCAAATTTCTGGTGATAGCCTTCGCCAATGATCTGGTTTTCATGAACAATCACGCAACCTACCATTGGGTTGGGACTTACCTGGCCCATGCCCATAGCAGCCAATTCTAGGCAACGCTGCATGTAAAATTCGTTGTTCATCACTGCAAAAATAGTCGATTGGCCGATAAATCAGTCATCAGAACCTAATTTATTCCGATTGTATTATGTAACAAGGTTTAGCTATTTTTGCCCAAATGAAGCTTAAAGAACTGGCCGTCAAATTTAATTCGGAATTAAATGCCCTCTATGATGCCGCAGAATGCCAAGCCCTTTTTTCTATGGCCTTAGCGCAATTGCTGCACATCAAATACAATACTTACCTGCTTAAAAAGGAAGAATTACTGCCTGACAGCGACCTGGCCAAGTTCGAAGATTTGTTAGCGCAATTAGCTAGCGGCAAGCCTATTCAGTACATTTTTGGCGAAGCCCATTTCTTTGGTCTTTCCTTTAAGGTAAATCCCGAAGTGCTTATTCCAAGGCCGGAAACCGAAGAGTTGGTTGATTGGATCATTAAAACTGTCGGAAATTCGTCCTTAGCAAGCGACAATCAACGCCTGCTCGATATTGGAACGGGGAGTGGCTGCATCGCAATAGCCTTAAAAAAGCATTTGCCCCAGTTTGATGTAGAAGGATTGGATATCGCCGCGCCAAGCTTGGACATTGCAAGGGAAAATGCCGAACTGAACAAGGTTAAGGTCGGATTTAGGCAACAGGATATCCTCCAAGCACAAGCTGCCAAATCGAAGGCACCTTATGCCATAATTGTTAGCAATCCGCCTTACATTACCCAAACCGAAAAAGAAAGCATGCACCAAAATGTGCTGGCCAACGAACCACATCGCGCCCTGTTTGTGAGCAATGAAAAACCCTTGATATTTTACGAAGCCATTGCCAATTTTGCGCAGCTTAACCTGGTATCGGGAGGCTTATTGTTTTTCGAAATCAATGAGCATTTAGGTCAAGAAACTATTGATTTATTAAAAGCTAAAGGATTTAATTCCATTGAATTAAGAAAAGATATGCAAGGTAAAGATCGCATGATCTGTTGTAGACTTTAATGGTGGCCAACTTACGATCTTGGATGGAACTGCGTAATGATCGTTTTCAGGTAGTCGCGGTCCAAATGGGTATAAATTTCGGTGGTAGTTATACTGGCATGGCCCAACATTTCCTGTACTGCCCTTAAATCGGCACCGCCTTCAATGAGATGTGTGGCAAAAGAATGCCTCAGGGTATGCGGACTGATATTTTTACGGATATTGGCGGCCAGCGCCAAAGATTTGAGCAACTTAAATACAGAAATCCGCGATAAACTGCTACCCGCACGATTCAGGAAAACAAAATCTTCATTGCCTTTTTTGATGT
>JBCNPG010000349.1:0-4205 GCA_039593445.1 Pedobacter sp. | reverse complement strand
TGTCTGCAGGTACGATAAATAAGTTAATTCCATCAGATGAAGCAATTCAGGTAGCTAAAATCAGCGATAGTCAATACATCAGTTTGCAGGGTGTAGGAAGAATAGTTGCTTTAAGAGAAGCGGCCAGGGAAGCCGGTATTACATTGAATGCACAATTAGATGCATACGATTTAACTACTTTTCCTTTAATACCTGGTCAGATGGATGCCATTTCAGAATCTTATGGTTTTGAAGAAAGCGCCATTTCCAAAGCGGCCTTACCTTTATTGATGACTATAGGCATAGACTATTTTACAGGTGGCAATTTGGCTTCGTTTGCAACTTGGTTGGCTACAACAGTATATGGTTTAATGGAAAAACATCTGGTGCCAAGTAGTGGCCATAGTGGTTTTAGTTATCCGAGAGGCGGGACGCGTTTTGATGAATAAGCAATAATGATGGCTAAGCATGATCTTTCGTTAAACCTTAATGCTTTTCACTCTCCTTGTTTTTCGGGACTTTAAGTACGCTATCGATCACGTCCACTAGAGTGCTGTTTGTGCAAATTTCTGCTTGCATCATGCCAAATCGAAGCAGAGTGTGTATATTAGGCATGCCATGAAAACAAAATCCATTCTTTACAGCTTTATTTGCCTTTCTGTTTTGGCAGGCTGTACTTCTAAACCTACCGAGAACAGCACTCATAACCCAAAAGAAAAGAATTTAACTAAGATGGTTTGGATCAAAGGTGGCGAATTTGCCATGGGTACCGGCGATCCCAGTTTTGCAGATGCGCAACCCATCCATCGGGTAAAGGTAAATGGCTTTTGGATGGACGAGCATGAGGTAACCAATGCAGAATTTGAGCGTTTTGTAAAGGCTACCGGTTACCAGACCGTTGCCGAGCGTACGCTAGATCCCAAAGATTTTCCCGGCGTAGACCCCAAGGCATTAGTGCCCGGCTCGGCCGTATTTACACCCCCCGATCATGCCGTGCCGCTCGATCAGCCTTTGGCCTGGTGGACTTATATGGCAGGAGCCAATTGGCAGCATCCTTTTGGACCAGCAAGCCAAAACCAAGCCAATGAACCTGTGGTACATGTGAGCTATACCGATGCAGAAGCTTACGCCAAATGGGCGGGTAAGCGATTGCCTACCGAAGCCGAGTGGGAGTATGCGGCAAGGGCGGGTCAAGCCGGACAAAAATATTATTGGGGCAATGAGTTAAAACCCGGGGGTAAATGGGTCGCCAATATTTTTCAGGGCGAATTTCCTGAAAAAAACAGTTTAGAAGATGGATTTAAAGGCATAGCGCCCGTAAAATCCTTTCCGCCAAATGCTTTTGGATTGTACGATATGGATGGCAATGTATGGGAGTGGTGCAGCGATTTTTACAGGCCAGATTATTATGCCCAAAGTCCATCCGTTAATCCGAAAGGCCCAGCCGATAGCTATGACCCTGACGAGCCGGGCACAGTGAAAAGGGTGCAGCGTGGCGGTTCTTTCCTTTGCAGCGACCAGTATTGTATTCGTTACCGTGCCGGTAGCCGTGGCAAGGGCGAAATTAACAGTGGTTCTAATAATTTAGGCTTTAGGTGTGTAAGTGATAAGGCACCATAAATTGCATATTAATAGGTTGTTTTTTGTTTCCAAAGACACCCTTAGCCAAAGGTTTTACTTGGTTTTTGGATTGAAACAGCAAACGGCTAAATGCCTTAATGTTTGTTTTTTATCACCTTAGACGTCTTAGCAAACCTTAGGAGGTTTTACTTGGTTTTGGATTGAACGGCCAACTCCTAAATGCCTTAATATTTGTTTTTTATCGCCTGAGACGTCTTAGCAAACCTTAGGAGGTTTTACTTGGTTTTGGATTGAACGGCCAACTCCTAAATGCCTTAATGTTTGTTTTTTATCACCTTAGACGTCTTAGCAAACCTTAGGAGGTTTTACTTGGTTTTGGATTGAAATGGCCAACTGCCAAATGCCTTAATGTTTGTTTTCTACAGCTGGTGTTCTCTAAGATTGTTTGGTACATTTTTAAGTTGCAACTAGAACAGGTTACCGAAATGGTTTTCTTTGCATGGTTGCTCGGTATCAACAATAGAACAAGGTTGTTGATAAGAAAATTTGCGTAGGACTATAAATTATGCAACTTTAGCAGTTCAAATCAAGAATAAAATGGAAGATTTAAATGCATTAAGCCAAGTTGCCGAATTTCACAAAACCTTTAAACATCCCATTCTGGAGCAGGCTGCCATACCCGCCAAAGAGAGATGCCAATTGCGGATTGACCTTATTGCAGAAGAACTCAAAGAACTGCAAGATGCCGTGAATGAGGGCAATATGGTGGAGGTGGCCGATGCACTTTGCGATCTGCAGTATGTTTTGGCGGGCGCCATATTGGAATTTGGTTTGGGCAACCAGTTTAAAACGCTTTTTGACGAAGTACACCGCTCTAACATGAGCAAGGCTTGCCACACCGTAGAAGAAGCCAATCAAACCATTGCGCACTACAAGAACAATAATAATGTAGATGCCTATTATAAAGAAATCGATTCCAAGTTTCTGGTTTATCGCGATGGCGACCATAAAACGCTAAAATCTATCAATTATTCGCCGGCCGATTTAAAAAGCTTGCTTAAATAATCTACCTATTATGATAAAAATCAGTAATTACAATGAATTTGAAGCCTATTTGGGGCAGGAGCTGGGTGTTTCTGGATGGCATACTATTGACCAGGAGCAGATCAACAAATTTGCAGATGCCACTTTAGACCATCAGTGGATCCATATCGATGCCGAAAAGGCAGCCACAGAAAGCCCTTTCAAAGCCACTATTGCCCACGGCTACCTCACGCTTTCACTGGTTCCTTTCTTATGGAAACAGATTGCGGAGATCCACAACCTTAAAATGGAAATCAACTACGGCATCGAAAGCCTCAAATTTGGTCAGGCAGTAGTGGTTGATAGCCAGGTGCGTTTAAGGGCCAAGTTAAAAACGATAGCCAACCTGAGGGGAATTACCAAGGTAAGCATCGAAATTATCCTGGAAATCAAGGATCAGGCCAAGCCTGCATTTACAGGCGACGTATTGTTCCTGTACCACTTTACCGTTTAAGAAGGTTATTCTTTTTAAAAACATAATATGCCGGCCTCGAGCCGGTTTTTTTTGCCTTTTTTATAGTGTTGCCCGCGTGCTGATCATCAAAAGGAACTATCACGTTTGGCCCCAAAGACAAAACAACCATGCTTCATTTGGAAACGGCTTCTTTGTAAAGAAGAAGTTGAATTGCTCCGACTACTGATAAATATTAATTATTTGTTAATATATTTAAGCTCCTAATTGTAAATCAACCACAATTTTTTATCAGGTAATAAAGATTTAAATAAGAGCAACTCGGTGTATTCAACTGGCATGTTAAAGAAGTTAATTCAATTTTCGGTTTGGTGTATGCTGGTATTTGGCGGGCAATTGTATGCCCAAAGAACCATCGTCATCAATGATACGGTGCCCGAGCATATTTTTAAGTCAGACGAAATAGTGTGCCTTGAAGACACCAGCAATAAGTTGACATTTAGCGAAATCAGCAGTCCCGCATTTTACGGCCGCTTTCAGAAAAACATCAATTATTACCCTAAAAACTACAACCGCTCGGCAAGTTATTGGTACCGGGTAAAGGTAAATTTTACCAAAGACCTCAACCGGGCAACGGTAATCGAGTTTTTTGATCAGATAACCGATCACATCGAGGCTTATATGCCCAACGAGAATGGCGTTTACAGCCAAAGCAAGGCCGGTGCCGACCTCAATTTTACCAATCGGCTTTACAAGCACAAGAATTTCGAGTTTTTGGTCAATACTACCAAAAAAGGAGAGTACTACTATTATTTTAAGGTCAAATCGAAAGACCAGGTCAATGTTATCATCGTTTTTAGGACCGTAGAGCGCTTTATCCAGTACGGCTTAACCGAATATTTTACCTATGGCTTTTTTTATGGCATGATTGTCATCTTCAGCTTCCATAACCTTTTGATGTTCATTGCAGTAAAACGGAGGCAGTACCTTTTTTATATTTTGTATATCTTAAGCGTGGGTTTGTATGAAATGTCGACAGATGGTATTGCCTTTCAGTACCTATGGCCAAAACATCCGGTGTGGAACGAATATGCCTATGGCGTTGCGCTGTATTTCATTAGTTCCTTTGGACTTATTTTTACGAAGGAGC
>JBCNPG010000348.1:0-4208 GCA_039593445.1 Pedobacter sp. | reverse complement strand
CGCAGGCGCTTCCATATTTATTTTACTCGGAATTTTCGGTAGGGGCGACACCACAAACTTTACATACACTTGGCTAGACAACAATGGAAACATTTTAAGGCAGAAGACCAGCAGAAACGGAGACACTATATCTGTTCTTCCGGTTGGCAGAAACAGCCTCAATATAAGAACGGCCAGTGGTTGCGATACTACGCTAGATGTTAAGGTGGTCCCACTCCCCTCGCCGATAACGAACTTTACAGTTGGCCAGCCAACATGTACTGGAGTTCCGGTGACTTTTTCTGCCGATGGCGTTTCGCAATTGCATTACTGGTCAATTGATGAAGGCCCATTTCAAGGCACCCTAAACAAAATAGATTTCGTCTTTTCTGCCCCAGGCCCTCATGTGGTAAAAATTGTCGCCAAAAATATCGAAGGCTGCTCGGACACTGCTTTTCAGGAGTTTCTCGTCCATGATCTGTCGATAAGCCTACATGCCAGTCGATCGCCCGTGAATATTGGCGATGAGGTAGAACTTGAAGCATCCGGTTCGGAACCATTTACGCCACTTTTATGGCTGCCCGCTTCCATGTTTGCAAACCACTCATGGACCACTCAAAACATAAGGATCGACTCCAGTACCAATTTTACGATAATCGGAAAATCGATTTATGGCTGCATCGATACTGCCACCGCCAGGGTTTTAGTAAATCCCATAGTCCATATTCCATCTGCATTTAGTCCAAACAACGATGGGAAGAATGATTTTTTTCGAGCAGTTAGCGCAGGTTCCAAAATAAGGGTAAAACGAATGGAAATATATAATAGATGGGGACAAAGGCTTTTTGTTGGATATAATGGCGTTGCAGAAAAAGGTTGGGATGGCATGTTCAACGAAAAGCCCTGTGACCTCGGGACATACTTTTACAGTATTTTAGTTGAAACAGAAACTGGCTTAACGGTCACTCAAAAAGGGGATATTACATTGGTTAGGTAACAACGGGCCTTCCCATAACAGGCTGTTCATAAGAGCAGCCTTGTTTATTTCCAAAACAAAAATGAGGCTTCTCCTTTCGGGAAAGCCTCATTTGACTTCATGGATTAATGATTAAATGCAATAACCAGTAGCCTGAGGGCAAAAGTCAGTCCACCCTGCAGTCCAATCGGTACCATTAAATCCTCCACGGGGCTTAGTAGACTTGTTGAAGAAAGCCAGGTCGACCATGCTTCCCGAAGGATAGCTTGAGTTGCTCATACTTGTCGACCCCAAAGCAAAGCTCGGCGCACTGCTGCAATAGTTTCCACAAATGCTGTTGCTATAGCCCAGCCCTGAAGTCAACGCCTCGTAGCCGAAATTGGCACAGCTTAAATTGTCGGGATTTTCTATCCAGTCGGTCATGTTATCAACACAGGCGCCAGAAGGTTGATCCCAAGACGAACCAGTAAATGCATACTGCGAGGCCGTGGTACCGTATCCATAGAAGGTATTATAGCTGAACTTCAAATCACCGTTGTTGGCATTGGTGATCGCATTGTTTCCTTCTACGCGCATTCCTTGTGGCCAGCCTGCTATAAGGCTATTGAAAACCCCGCCTTTGGCATAGTCTGTGAATAACACACCATTCCTAAAATCGCCGCTGAGGGACGATCCTCCACAATAGGCAGGTCCCAAAATGGTGATATTTGAAAGCACGGCATTGGTATATGGAGAGAGGTTTCCATTGCCAGGCTCATTGCTGATTACTACTGCGTTTGATCGGTTGTTGTTCGGGTCATGGGCATTCGCATCAAGCCTTACAGAAAGCCCAAACTGAAGGTTGCCCCTATAGCCCTGGTCGAACCTAAAATCAACCTTGTAGTTGTCGTAATTGGCCACATAGGTCGCATTTACCCTGCCGCCATAAGCAACCATGCCGTCCTTTGCCGAATGAGTGATCTGAACATGATCAATATCGGTATTGCTTCCGACCGCGGCCAATAATAGCGCTGACGGTATTTCATCACCTGAAACAGCACCGCCAGCATAGTGGATCTGTACATAGCTTAGCGTTCCCGAATCATCTGTGTCTGTAGTAACGCCACTAACTGCACCAGCGGTAATTGTGCCGCATGCCCGGTCAACTTCGATAACATTGGATGAGGGGGCTGTTGAATTGTTGCTCGCTTTGCCTGCAATAATTAAGCCTCCCCAGTCTCCGGGTGCCCTGGAATTGACCGGCTGATCGGAGGTAAACACTACCGGGTTCATTGCGGTGCCATTAGCCACAATTTTTGCGCCGCGTTCTATCACCAATGTACCGTTTGTAGATTTTTGGCCAAGCAGCACTGTTCCTGCCGGAATAGTCAATGTAGCCCCATTAGTAACCTTAACGCAGTTGGTTATCAGATAGGCCGAATCAGGGTTTAAGGTTCTGTTTGATGAAATGGTATTGGGCAAGGTTCTGGAACATGTAACAAGTTCTAAAGAGTTTGCACCGTTGGATGACGATCGTCTACCAGCCATATGGCTGTCTGGACTGGTGAATTTTTTGCACGAGTAAAATACAAAGATGCCAAGCAATAGCATCAAAGCATAGAATAAGATCTTTTTCATTTTTCTTTTTCTTACTGTTAGGGTTTAATGATTAATTTGATTGTGGTCCTTAATAGCAGAGCTGTTTTTAGGGAGGGCGAAGTAGAAGCAGCAGGTTCGTTCCCTTGCTTCCGATTGGACTTGAGAGGTTCATAGTATTTAGGTTTAAAGTGACCTAAAATTATATGGCTGGTTTGTCAATCAATCAATGCCATATCGCCTTCTTGACGTGAGCGAGACCAAATTCGACTGCGAGCAAGAAAAAAAACTCGCTTGGCAAATACTCAATTTGACGAACGAGATCATACCTCAGGATCGTGATTGGCAAACCATTTTCTAAATGCAGGAGTGTGCAGCTGGCTAACCAATACAGTAGGTGTCGATTTGGACCGGATAGTCAATTGAGACCTCCGGTCATGGTCACGTTTTTCTAAAATCGCGGCCCTGGAAATAATCGTCGTCCGGTTGATTCTAAAAAACCGAGTAGAACTGATCTTCTTTTCTATCTTGCTAAGGCTATGGTAGCAGATCAGCGGACTTTCAAGATCGGCGAGAAAAACCTTGGTGCAGTTTCCCGAATGGAGGAAGTAAAGAATGTCATTCTCAGGAACCTTCAGATCCCTGCTGATTTCAAAGTAGCGTTCTGTATCCGCGTATTCGATGGCTTGCTCTGGATTAGCTGCAGGCGAATGATGCACCTTCGTCCATCTTATGAAATTGAAGTAAAAAAAGTAAACGAGGTTGAGTATTACAATAAGAGAAACGATGTAGGGAAAGTCGTACCTTATGTAGGCCTCTTCAAGGATATACCTGCCACGGAGTGCAAAATAGATCGCTGCGAAAACAAAAGCCAGAAAAGATACCGGCATTATCCCAAAAGCGACTTGAAGCACAGAATACCTAAAAATGGTGTGGTCTTTGGGCATTCTGCTTTCGATCAGGCTGGAAATCCTGTAAACGACTTCGATTAGTAAAAAGGCAATCAGAAAGCTGCCCCAAAAGGCTTCCCAGTATTCTCTTTGGACCAGCAGCTCTAGGTGTGAATAAGGCTCGCCGTACGCAAGCACGATATGGGTTGCAATAGCTGCAACGAAGAAACGGATAAAAAAATGGTATAAGCCGTGCTTACCATTCCCAACAGGTTTATTGGTCATAATAGGATGATAAAAGCAGCAGAACTGGAAAAATGAAAAAGACTTCGTTAAAGTAGCAACTCCACAAATAATTATCAAGAGATTATGTCGGAAGTAAAAAAAATGAACAGTCGAACGTACCGACTAGCAGTTCTTGAGAAAAGAAACGGGGCACTGCAAAGCACGTGCCCCGTTAAAATTAACGCTCTCGAACAAATATATAAATAATATTATATTTGCCAACCATGACAATTCTAGAGCTAGAAGAATACTTTAAATCAATCCAATTGCCTTCGGGACCGATTCAACTCAATCCATCGGCGACGATTGCGGATGTAAGGCACTTCCTGAACAGCCACTTCGGCCCATTAAAAACCGATGGTGAAACGACGGTAAACTTGCCTTTAAAACATCGGCTTATTGAGTTAAAAGAACTGTTGGAAAATTTGCAGGTTGCAAAAATTGATAATCAAACACACTAACTAAAGTTTGAAATTCTGCCTTTAAAAAACGGCTCATTCAAT
>JBCNPG010000347.1:0-4209 GCA_039593445.1 Pedobacter sp. | reverse complement strand
GCGGTCATGCCTTTGCAACCGAAGGTTTTCTTCTAGGTCCGATTTTGGAAGAATTCAAACAAAAAAGGCAAATGATGTTCGAGGAGCTGTATCAAATTTATGTACTGGCCTTGAAAGAAAAAGGCATAAGCTTGATGGATATGCCGGTACAAAAGCTGAGCGTGCAGGGAGGCATCGGCACCGCCAAGGAAAACGAATTTTTACTGAAGCACTATCGGCTCGATGCTACGGGCTGGGGCAGTCCATTCTTGTTGGTGCCTGAGGTAACCAATGTTGATGAGCAGACCCTTCAACAGCTGGCTGATGCTACAGAAAACGACTTTTACCTGAGCCGTTCTTCGCCCTTTGGCGTGCCTTTCAACAACTTTAGGCATAGCAGTATTGATCTGCAGCGCTTAGAGCGTATCAAAAAGGGCAGGCCAGGTAGCCCATGTACCAAAAAATACCTCTGCAGCAATACCGAATTTACGCAAGATCCAATTTGTACGGCATCAAGGGCATATCAGCACCTTAAACTCAACGAACTTAAGGCCATGGCTCTTCCGGCTGCAGTATATGAGGAGCGCTTGGAGCAGATTACGGAAAAGGCTTGCCTATGCGAAGGCCTGACCAGTTCGGTTTACCTTAAAAACCAAATCCTCAAACCCAAAGAAAGCAGGGCTGTTGCCATCTGCCCCGGACCTAACCTGGCTTATTTTTCAAAAATCTATTCGTTAGAAGATCTGGTTGGCCATATTTATGGCAAAACAGACCTTTTGGCCAGCGTAAAAAGGCCACACTTTTTCATCAAGGAGCTCAACCTGTACATTGCCTACCTGCAGGCAGAATTGCAGGCGCAGCTGAAAGAATTTAACGAGAAAAAGCAAAATCAATTACAGCGTTTCAAAAACCAATTGCTTGCGGGTATCGATTATTATAAATATCTGTTCAATCAATTGGCTAGCCAGGCTTTGTTTGTAAAGGACAAGGTTTACCAGGAGTTGCAAAACGCCGAAAATATACTGTCGAACACCAATATCGACAGGCTTGAAACTAAATAGCGCGAAACTAGCTATATTTGGATACAAGATCAGTAATGGAAAGAGCACAACTGTTAAACGCGATTATAGAAAACGCCATTGATGGCATCATCACCATCGACGACAAGGGTCTGATAGAACACATCAACCCGGCAGCGCTGAAATTGTTCGGCTATTCGCGTGAGGAAACCGTTGGCAGAAACGTCTCCATGCTCATGCCCCAACCCGATAAGGCCCGGCACGACAGCTATATTTCCAATTATAACCACACGGGCCAGAAAAAAATCATAGGCATTGGCAGGGAAGTAACCGGCCAGCGTAAAGATGGCAGCACTTTTCCGTTCAGGTTGGGCGTAAGCGAGGTAAAGTTTAGCGATCGGAAGATATTTACCGGCTTTATCCACGATTTGAGTAGGGAGAAAGAAGACGAACAAAAGATCAAAAGCTATACCGAAGAACTGGAGGTAAAGATAAAGGAGCGGACGCAAGACCTCATCAAACTGATCAATGAGCTTGAAACGGCCAAAGAGGTGGTAAGCGAGATGTTTGAAAAGGAGAAAGAACTGAACCAGCTCAAAACCAGGTTTGTTTCCATGGCTTCGCACGAGTTCCGAACCCCGCTCAGTTCCATCCAGCTTTCGGCCTCATTGATCGATAAATACACCTCGAAACAGGATGTGGCCAATGTAGAAAAGCATACGGCCAAGATCAGGAATTCGATCAACAACCTCACGACGATCCTCAACGATTTCCTTTCGCTGGAAAAGCTGGAAGCCGGAAAAGTAGAAGCCAATGCCAACTGGTTCGATATCATTTCTTTTGCCGAAGAAATTGCCGAAGAAATGCAGCTCATCAGCAAACAGAACCAGTTGATCGTTTACGAACACAAAGGTATTACCGCTCAGGTTTACCTCGATCAGCATCTGCTCAAAAACTGTATCATCAATCTCATTTCCAATGCCATCAAGTATTCTGGCGAAGACACCATGATCCAGTTTAACAGCACCATCAGGGAAAACGAACTGACCATAGATATTACCGACAATGGCATAGGCATTCCGCTGGCCGATCGCAACAACTTGTTTGAGCCATTTTTTAGGGCCCATAATACCGGCGATATTCCGGGAACTGGCCTGGGTCTCAACATCGTAAAGCGCTACGTTGGGCTGATGGATGGAACCGTAAGCTATATTGGCGAAGAAAAAGTTGGCACTACCTTTAGGTTGCACTTTAGATTTTAACAGCACATGAAAAAAGCCCTAATTATAGAAGACAGCGACGATATCAGGGAAAGTACCGCAGAAATACTCGACCTGGCTGGTTACACTACTTTTACCGCCAAAAACGGCAAGATTGGGGTAGATTTGGCCATCAAGCACATGCCCGATATTATTTTGTGCGACATCATGATGCCCGAGCTGGATGGCTATGGCGTGCTTTACCTGCTCCAGAAAAATCCGCAAACGGCAGGTATTCCGTTTATTTTCATGACTGCCAAGGCCGAGCGCAGCGACATGCGCAAAGGCATGGAAATGGGTGCCGACGATTACCTGACCAAGCCTTTTGACGATATGGAGCTTTTCAATGCGATAGAGAGCAGGCTCAAAAAACGTCATAAGCCACTAGGATTCAAAGCCGGAACCGGCGATCGGGAAAGCTTGTTTGCCGAACTGAAAGCTAAGGGCAAGAATCGTTCCTTTGGCAACAAACAGATCATTTATGTAGAGAACGACCATCCATCGTACCTTTATTATGTGGTTAAGGGACAGGTTAAAACTTATAAACGTGCAAAAGATGGCCGCGAGCTTTCTTCCACTTTGTATCAAGCTGGCGATTTCTTTGGTTACGAGAGCCTATGTAATGGTACCATGTATACCGATAACGCGGCTACGCTTGCCGATACAGAGCTGTTGCTCATTGCCAAGGCCGATTTTATGGATTACCTGCAAAACCATCAGGAAATTTCGGGGGCTTTTATGGGCATGCTGTCAAACAACGCGCAGCACAAAGACGAGCAATTGCTCAGGCTGGCCTATTTTTCGGTGCGTAAACGAGTAGCCGAAGCCTTGGTAGAAGTGGCCCGTAAATTTGGCGACAAACAATCGGACGAATGTACATTGCGCATATCGAGAGACGATTTGGCGGCGCTGGTAGGGACGGCCAGCGAAACCGTAAGCCGCATGCTTGCCGACTTTAAAGACGAAAAGCTCATCGAGAAAAACGGCAATGCCATTCATATCGTTTCCATCGAGAAATTGAAGAACATTAAACAGTAGTTTGTTGGTCCGCAGTCTACAGCTTTTATTCTTCGGTCTTCAGTCTTTCCGCTTTGGTCTTTGACCTTCTCCCTTTTCTGACGAATATCATTTTTTTGCCTAACCGCGCTCATGCAGTGGCGCTTGGCGCTGCTTTAGTTTTGCATATATCAAAATATGCAGATGAAAGCAATAGCGTATCATATCAAACCTCAAGAGAAAGAATGGCTTATTTTGGCCAATCATAAAAAGCACGATATCACCATTATCGGTAACAGCCTAACCTTAGATACCCTGGCCTTTGCGCAGGGTAAGGAAGCGCTCATTGTTTTTAACGATGATACACTGGACGCCGAGTTGGTAAAAGGATTGCATGCCTTGGGCATCAAATACATCGCTGCGGCTTCTTTCGGAATAGACCATATTGATTTGTCGGCCGTTGCACAAGCCGGCCTGAAGCTGGCCAATGTACCTTTCGAAAACGGAGGCGAGATGAAAACCATGTATCAGGTGGTTAAAAACCTCGACAATTGGGCTCAGGGAAAATGTGTAGGCAATGCCTGTTGCTGCCAAAACAGCTGTAGCATTAAACCTATAGACCAACGCTAATGGATACCGCCTCGCTGCTCAAGAAATACAACGTGGCCGCTCCAAGATATACGAGCTATCCCACCGTGCCTTATTGGGAAACCGAAACGTTTAGCCAACAGCAATGGTTCGACCAGTTGCTCAAAACTTATGCCGACCACAAGGAAGAGGGGATAAGCCTGTATATCCATTTGCCTTTTTGCGAACATTTGTGCACCTATTGCGGCTGTAATACCCGCATTACCAAGAACCATGGCGTAGAGTTGCCTTACATCGCTGCCTTGATCAAAGAGTGGGAGATGTATGTTGCCGTTTTGGGCGAGCGTCCAAAAATCAAGGAAATCCAT
>JBCNPG010000346.1:0-4215 GCA_039593445.1 Pedobacter sp. | reverse complement strand
ATTTTCTCTGCCTCTGCCGATGCCCTCAGCTTGATGGCTTCAGAATCGGCCTGCGCCCTGGCTTTAGTCGCTTCTGCCTCGGCATGTGCACGCATTTTGGTCGCTTCGGCTTCTGCACCAACCGCCAATTTTACACCCGCAGCATCACCTTCCGATTTTTTAACGGTAGCACTTGCGGTACGTTCGGCAATCTCTACGCTTTGCTGTGCCTTTACAATGTCTTTTTGCATATCGGCAATCGCGGTTTCTTTCTCCATGCCCTGACGGGTTTCTTGCGCCTGCTTTTGGGTATTGTAGGTAATTTTCTGTTCTTCGGCTATTTTACGGTCGGTCAGCGTTTTCATCAGTGATTCTGGAGGTACAATATCGCCAATCAGGGTGTCAACCGCGTTTACGTTATACTCGTCCAATACTTTGCGGATATGCTCCTTAGCCGATTCCTGACGTTCTTTACGGGTGCTTAAGAAAGCGATCACATCGCTATCTTGGGCCGAGTTACGGAAATAGTTGCCAATGGTTGGCTCCAAAACCTGTGAAACCAGATTCACCATATTACCAAAACGGGCAATAACTTTTGGCGCTTCGGTTGTAGGCACGTGGATAATCTGCGCCACATCCAAATTGAAAGGGAAACCGTCTTTAGAACGTACCGTGATGGTCGACAGGTTTTTGTCGAGGTTGTGTGCTTCGCTCCTGGCACTGGCCCAGTTCAGCACTAGGTTGGTGGTAGGCACCAGCTCCACCTTCATGGTATATTTGTTGATCGGATATTTACCCGGACCAAGCGGCTCTAGCCAAACACCTTTAGAGCCTTTGGCTACAATATTGCCATGTTTAAAATCGGCACCGGTCAAATCATTTCCATCTTGCCCTACGTAAGAGATCACTACACCCACATAGCCAATGGGAATTTCCGTCATTCGGGTTTCCTCCAACTGGATTGCCCAGGGATTAAGGTTGTACGAACCAGCCAGGATCACTTGGGGTTGCAAACCCCTGTTGCCACTGTTTTTGATAAAAGCGTCGAAGTCTTGGAAGTTGTTATGCCCCTCCACCCATTTACCCGCAATCTGGTTGGCTTCGATAGGCAAACCATCCAAGGTTGTTACGATGCCTACCATGCTTTCCTGTATGCGGACCATATCGGTAACAGAAACCTGAAACAGCAAGGTGTTGATACGATAAGAACCTGAGGTAATATAGGCCGCCTGCCTGCCGCGCTGACCGCCGTTTTCCAAGAACTTAACGGCATCCTGAAAATTATCGCTTTCTACGCGCTGGCCCAAAATGTTTCCCGTTGGGATTTCGGCACCGTCTTTGGCCATGATCAATCCGATTTTCCCTTCGGGGATAACCGTAAATTGTTGCATGGCTACGCTATACTGCCAAAACCACATGCCGAAGTAAAGTCCAGGGGCTAAGGTTTTGCCTTGAAAACCAGCCTCGCCTCTTAGGGCGATGATCCGCCCATCGGGCAGCTCTCTCTGTGAGCCGAAGAGCACGAATTTTTTAGTAATCAGCCCTATCCTGTCTGCGGGCACGATAACCGGCCCGAATAGGAACCTTAAAATGTACTTGTATAACACGAGGCAAATCAATGCCAATAAAATCCACCAATAATTTAAAATCAGCGTTTCCATAATATTTGTTTTTCATTTTTTTTAGCAGATAAACCATTTATCTAGCGTGATATAGATGCCGGACCAAACAGTTTGTTACCACTTTTTGGAATTATTTTCAACAAATATTTTTAGGGTTTTTATGGCCTCAAACAGCCTTCAAGGCTGATTTTCCCCAAAATACCAAGTACAGTTGGCGTTTATTGCGATCTTGGTTTAAGCGCACGGAAAATGGCCGAAAAATCGATTTTGGCTTGAGTTCTTCTCTACAAGATACAGCTGCGAAATTTGAGAAACTTCGCAGCTGTTTTCATCTCTATTTCCCATCGGCAAGCTTAGCCAGCTGCTCAAAAGCCTCGAGCGGCCTCGGCGCTTTTTTTTGGATTATCGAACCATCTTTGCCTATGATGACATAATGAGGTATGCCCGTGATCTGAAAGAGACTGTTTGCTTCTCCTATCAATTGTGGGCTTAAAAGGTAATGTTCGCCTTCAATTTCCAATTCTTTGCGGGCATCCAGCCAGTTTTCTTTTTTATCGTTATAGCCAAAGTACAGAAACACCACATCTTTGCCTTTCAGCTTGTTTTTGAGTTGCCTGGCATTGGGCATTTCGCCACGGCATGGCGCACACCAGCTGGCCCAAAAATCGAGATAGATGACCTTGCCTTTGTATTTTTTAAAGATCTCGTTGAGCGAAGCGCTTTGGCTTACATTTTCGGTAGAGCGTTTGCTTTCGGCCAGTCTTGCCCAATGAGCATTGCGCTCGTCGGCAACAACCTGCAACAGTTCCTTATTGTTTACCGATGCCTTGAATTTTTGTAACATGGCATTGTATAAACTATCCTTGCCGTTGGTCGCAAAAAACATCATCTGTTGGGTTAGGAACACCTGCTTGGTTAAGCCATTCAAATGATCTTTGGTGCCAAACTCAAAAAAATCAGCAAATTTTAAGGGAAACTTATAGCCATTGATCTTAAAATGCATATAATAATTGGCCAAGTCGTTGTATTCGCTGGAGTGCATGGCGGCATAATCATCGTTAAAGCCATTGGCGGTAAGCAAGGCTACGTAATTAGGATCGGCTCTTTGTTCTGCGCTCAGCTGTTCGACCAAAGTCCGTTCGTAAGGCTCGTACTTGTACAGGGTTTTGAGCCATTTATAGTAATCATCTCCCAACTTATTTTGTCGACGATAATCTTCTAACGTAGCCAACTGAAATTCGGCGCGCTCCTTGCGCAGCTTGAGCACTTCGGCTGGATTAAGGCCTTTAAGCTTTTCATAAAAATCGCCATATTTTTCGTTTTGTTTTTTGTCGAGGTAGCTTAAAAAATTAACCTCTGCGGCGTTTGGGCCTGTAGCCGATACCCTGTTTCTCATCGTCTGTGTAAAATCGATCACCAGGTTAAGATCGTGACCGGTGCAAAGGTCTAACAAGGCAAATTGGTCGCCCTGTTCAACAAGCCATTCCTGGATAGCCTTTTCGGGCAAGGTGATTTCAAATTCGCCCCTGCTGTTCAGCTTGGCCTTGTAACGCTGGCCATCTCTAGCTCGCGTAATGGCATTAAAGCCATTTTTACGGAATGCGATTACACTGTCTGTGCTGTTTTTAACAATGCCTTTTACTTTAACATTTTGGGCAAAAGCCGTAGCCGTAACTAGCCACAAGCCCGTCAATAAGAAATAATTTTTCATAATTTGATTGATTGGTTGAGACCAAACTATAAATATAGTTTGCCAATTGCAACTATTTAGGAAATTTTAACATTTGCCAGGAGGCATTCAGATCGAAGCCCTGTATTCCTGTTGCAGTTCAAAAAGACACTTGGCGCATAAACAGCCATCATACAGTTCACTGATGTGCTGCACCTCGTTAATGGTGAGCTGTACGGCACTGCATTGGCATTTGGTGTACGCATTGGCCTTGCACTCGATAGCCGTTCCACATCGCTCGCAGGGAATGATTTCGTGTTTGCTATGTTTGATGGGGTTCAATGGTTGCAGGTTTTGAGTTGTGGGTTACGGGTTGCGAGTTGTAGGGTTAAGCGCACTGATCTTACGCTTACAAAAATAAGGACAAAAAATAAGGTTTTGAACTTTCGCCCAAAACCTTACTTTATAATTATATCTAGCTTGCTAGCTACTAGCCTGAGCAGCTGATGCAACCTTCTTCCATGGTACAAACCGGACCTGAAATGATTTCTTCTGCCGGATTTTCGATTACCTCTGGGATAACCGCCTCCATGGCTTTTCCGGCCTGGTTCTCTACCGTAAACTTCACGGCTTGTGAAGCCGCTTGTGTACGCAAGTAGTACATACCGGTTTTCAAACCTTTTTTCCAAGCATAGAAGTGCATCGAAGTTAATTTCGAAGTATTTGGTGCATTGATAAACAAGTTCAACGATTGCGATTGGCAGATATAAGCGCCCCTATCGGCAGCCATATCAATGATGTTACGCATCTTGATTTCCCAAACTGTTTTGTACAGTTCTTTGATGTAATCAGGGATTTCTGGGATGTCTTGGATCGAGCCATTGGCCAAGATGATCCTGTCTTTCATGGCAGGGCTCCATAAGCCTAAAGCAACCAAGTCTTTCA